>JBOGZB010000210.1:0-2200 GCA_050697175.1 Solirubrobacterales bacterium
AGTTGGGGACGAAGTCCACCGTCTCCGACTCGATGTCCCGCAGCATCTCGGTGCTGATCCGGGCGAGGCGCGCCTCCGTGTAGCGCATCGCCGCCGCGGGGTCGTCGTCGATCGAGCCGAAGTTGCCCTGGCCGTCGACCAGCGGGTAGCGCAGCGAGAACTCCTGCGCCATCCGGACCAGCGTGTCGTAGATCGCACTGTCGCCGTGCGGGTGGTACTTGCCCATCACCTCGCCGACGATGAAGGCGCACTTGCGGTACGGCCGGGTCGGCTGAAGACCCAGGTCGTGCATCGCGTAGAGCACCCGCCGGTGCACCGGCTTGAGCCCGTCTCGGGCGTCCGGCAACGCCCGCCCCACGATCACGCTCATCGCGTAATCGAGGTACGAGGACCGCATCTCCTGAGTGAGCTCCCGCTCCTCGATCCGCCCGGTCAGCGCGTCCAGCCCCCCGGCCTCCATCACCGCACGCTCCCGTGAACCGAAAGGGTCCGAAAACCGAGCAGATCCGGGGACGCAGGGAGGCGGGCGATGCGAGCGCACATGTAGTGCGTGAGCGAGGCCGCCGACCGAGGACTCGGAGAAGCGACGGTTTGCAGGGCCCTCTTAGACATCAAGGAACCTGACCTCGGTGGCGTGCTTCTCGATGAACCGCTTCCGCGGCTCGACCTTGTCGCCCATCAGCTCGCTGAAGATCCGCTCCGCGGCCGTGGCATCCTCGATCGTCACCCGCTGGAGGGTGCGGCTCGAGGGGTCCATCGTCGTCTGCCGGAGCTGCTCGGCGTTCATCTCCCCGAGGCCCTTGAAGCGCTGGAGCGGGACGCCGTCCTTGGCGAGGTCGACGACGGCCTGGCGCAGGAGCCCGAACGAGTCCGCGCTTCGCTGCTTCTTGCCGAGCGTCACAACGAAGGGCGGGCGGCCGACCTGCTTGAGCAGCTCGCCGTGGACCTCGACCAGCTTGCGATAGTCGGTCGACCCGAGCATCTCGCCGGAGAGCCGGTGGGTGCGGGCGAGTCCGGAGGCGCGGTGGACCGCCTTGACGACGAGCTCCTCGGACGAGCCGCTGACCAGGGCGGTCTCGAACGGCTCCTCCTCCGGGTCCTCGGCCTCGACCAGCTTGCGAACGCCGGCGATCGTCGCAACGCCGGCGTCGAGGATCTGCGATTCGGCCAGGAAGGCGACGAGGTCGCGGCCGAACTCCGCCTGGAGCGAGTCGGCCCAGCCGTCGTACTCCTTGTGACGCCGGTTGAACCGCTGCCAGCGCGAGGCCGACAGCTTGTGCGAGGCGCCCTCCGCGTCGGCGATCTCGTACTCGTCGAGGCGGTCGCGGAGCAGCACGTCCTCGAGCTCCGCCTCGCGCTCGACGTAGATCTCCTGGCGACCGCTCTTGACCCTGTAGAGGGGGGGCTTCGCGATGTACACGTAGCCGGCGTCGATCAGGTCGGGCATCTGGCGATACAGGAAGGTCAGGACCAAGGTGCGGATGTGGGCGCCGTCCACGTCGGCGTCCGTCATCAGGATCAGCTTGTGGTACCTCGCATCGTCGAGGTTGAACTCGTCGTGGACCCCGGTGCCCACCGCGGTGATCAGCGCCTGGATCTCCTGGTTCGAGAGGACCTTGTCGATCCGGCTCTTCTCGACGTTGATGATCTTTCCCCGCAGCGGCAGCACCGCCTGGGTCGAGCGCTCGCGGCCCTGCTTGGCCGAGCCCCCGGCGGAGTCCCCCTCGACGATGAACAGCTCGGTCACCGCGGGGTCCTTGACCGTGCAGTCGGCGAGCTTGCCGGGCAGGGTCGAGTTCTCGAGCGCCGACTTGCGGCGGGTCAGGTCGCGGGCCTTGCGGGCCGCCTCGCGGGCCCGGGCGGCGTCGACGGCCTTCTGGAGGATCCGCTTTCCCTCGCCGGGGTTCTCCTCGAGGAACTCGCCGAGCTTGCGGTTGACCGTCTCCTTGACCAGGCCCTCTACCGGCGGGTTGCCGAGCTTGGTCTTGGTCTGGCCCTCGAACTGCGGGTCGCGGAGCTTGACGGAGATCACCGCGGTCAGGCCCTCGCGCACGTCCTCGCCGCTCAGGTTGTCGTCCTTCTCCTTCAGAAGGCCCTTCTCCCGTGCATAGGCGTTGAGGGTCCGGGTCAGGGCGGAGCGGAATCCGGACAGGTGTGAGCCGCCCTCGTGGGTGTTGATGTTGTTGGCGAAGCTGAAAAC
>JBOGZB010000211.1:0-2773 GCA_050697175.1 Solirubrobacterales bacterium
GGAACGGCGCTGACCGAGGCGCAGGAGTTCATGAAGATCTACGAGATGCCTGTCGTGGACATCCCGACCAACGTCCCGATGGTCCGCCAGGACCACAACGATCAGATCTACAAGACCCGGGACGGAAAGTGGAAGGCCGTCGCGGGCGAGATCCGTGATCGTCACGAGCAAGGCCAGCCGATCCTCGTGGGAACGATCTCGGTCGAGGTCTCGGAGATGCTCTCCGACCAGCTGATCCGCGACGGGATCAAGCACGACGTGCTCAACGCGAAGCCCGAGTACGCGCAGCGCGAGGGCGAGACGATCGCCCAGGCGGGCCGCATCAGCGCCGTGACGATCGCGACCAACATGGCGGGCCGAGGCGTCGACATCAAGCTGGGCGGCGACCCCGAGCAGCTCGCCGACGCCGAGCTCAGAAAGCTCGGCGTCACTCCGGAGGATGAGAGCTACGAGCAGGAGCGCGCCGAGCTGATGCCCCGGCTCAAGGAGGCGTGCCGCGAGGAGGGCGAGAAGGTGCTCGAGCTCGGCGGGCTCTACATCTGTGGCACTGAGCGCCACGAGTCGAGGCGGATCGATAACCAGCTTCGGGGCCGCGCCGGTCGCCAGGGCGACCCCGGCGAGTCGCGCTTCTACCTCTCCGCCGAGGACGAGCTGATCCGGCTTTTCGCCGGCGATCGCATTTACAAGATCCTCGATCGCCTCGGCCCCGTCGACGAGGACGGGGAGGAGTATCCGCTCGAGGCCAAGATGCTCAGCCGAACGGTCGAGAACGCGCAGAAGAAGGTCGAGCAGCAGAACTTCCTGATCCGAAAGCGCGTCCTCGAGTACGACGACGTGATGAACGAGCAGCGGCGGGTCGTCTACAAGTACCGGCGCGAGATCCTCGAGGGCCGCGACATGTCGGAGGTCTCGCGCTCGGAGGTCGGCGAGGTCGTCGAGCGGCTGGTCGCCGAGTACACCGCGGGCGAGGTGTTCGAGGACTGGGACCTCGCCGGGCTGTCAACCCAGGCCGCCCAGCTGTGGCCCGTCAGCGTGGATCTCTCGACCTTCGACGGCCGCATCTCGGACCGCGAGGAGATCGCCAGGATCCTGAGCGAGGACGCGCTGGCCGCCTACGAGCGGCGCGAGGAGGAGCTGGGAGACGAGCTGATGCGCCATCTGGAGCGCCAGATCCTGCTTCAGATCATCGACCTCCGCTGGCGCGAGCACCTCTACGAGATGGACTACCTGCGCGAGGGCATCCACCTGCGGGGCTTCGCCCAGATCGACCCCCTGGTCGCCTACAAGAACGAGGGCTTCACGATGTTCCACGAGCTGATGAACTCGATCTGGGAGGAGTTCGCGCGGATCATCTACCACGTCGAGGTCAACATCGAGCCCGCCGACTTCGAGCCCCAGCCCGAGGTCCAGCCGTCCCAGCTCCAATACGCCGGCGGTGGGCCCGAGCAGCCCTCGGCGATCCAGCAGGCATCGGTCGACGCCGCGACGGCGACCACGCCGGCGCCGGGAATCGTCCCCGCGGCGCCGTCCGGCGGTGGAGCAGGCAACGGCGCCCCGGTCGAGAACCCCGAGACGGTCGTCAAGGCCGACCGGGACAAGATCGGCCGAAACGATCCCTGCTGGTGCGGCTCGGGCAAGAAGTTCAAGAAGTGCCACGGGGCGTGAGCGTCCACGGCACCAGCGCGCCGGCACGCCACTAAGCTCTGGCCGATGGCAGAGGCGGCGTCCAAGGAGACCGTGTCCGCGCGGCTTGCGCAGGCCCGCGAGGGCCTGACCCTGCTCGCGGACTACCTTTGACCCCGCCAAGCTTCAGGCCGACCTAGACCGACTCGAGACCGAGATGCAGCGGCCGGGGTTCTGGGAGGACCACGACGCTGCCGCGCGCACCTCGGCAGAGCACGCTGCCGCCAAGCGGCGCCTCGACACCCTTCGATCGCTCGAGGCCGACCTCGGCGATCTCGAGGAGCTGGTCGAGCTGTCGGCCGACGACCCCGGCCTCGTCGAGGAGCTCGACTCACAGCTTCGCTCCGTCGAGCAGCGGCTCGCCACGCTCGAGGAGGCGCGCCTGTTCAGCGGCCGCTACGACGCGGGCGACGGGGTGATCACCGTTCGGTCCGGCGCCGGCGGCACCGACTCCCAGGACTGGGCCGAGATGCTTCTCCGCATGTACCTGCGCTGGGCGGAGCGCCGCGGGTTCGAGGTCGAGCTCAAGGAGGCGTCGCCCGGCGAGGAGGCGGGCCTCAAGTCGGCGACCCTGATCGTCCGCGGCGATAACGCCTACGGGCTGCTCGCGGCCGAGCGCGGCGTCCACCGCCTCGTCCGGCTCTCGCCCTTCGACGCGGCACACCGCCGTCACACGAGCTTCGCCGAGGTCGACGTCGGCCCGCTCGTCGATGACCAGGTCGAGGTGGACCTCGACGAGGACGACCTGCGGGTCGACACCTACCGCGCATCGGGAGCGGGGGGGCAGCACGTCAACAAGACCGACTCGGCGGTCCGGATCACCCACGTCCCGACCGGAATCGTTGTCCAGTGCCAAAACGAGCGCTCGCAGGCCCAGAACAAGGCGACCGCGATGCGGCTGCTCCGGGCCCGGCTGCTCGAGCTCGAGGAGCGAAAGCGCGCCGAGCAGATGGCGGCCGAGCGGGGCGAGCAGAAGGACGTCGCCTGGGGGTCGCAGATCCGAAGCTACGTGCTCCACCCGTCCCAGCGGGTCAAGGACCATCGCACCGGCCACGAGGCCGGCGACGCCCAGCGCGTCCTCGACGGCGAC
>JBOGZB010000212.1:0-12132 GCA_050697175.1 Solirubrobacterales bacterium
CTACTACGGCACCGAGACGCCGCTGCGCCAGCTCTCGCAGGTCGCCGCGGCCGACGCCCGGCTCCTGACCCTGACCCCCTACGACAAGAACGCGATCAAGATGATCGAGAAGGCGATCATGGAATCGGATCTCGGGCTCACCCCGTCAAACGACGGCAACGTGATCCGGCTCCAGATCCCCGAGCTGAACGAGGAGCGGCGTCGCGACCTCGTCAAGGTGGTGCACGGCGTCGCCGAGGAGGGGCGGGTCGCGGTGCGCAACATCCGCCGAGACGTGATGGGCGACCTCCGCGAGCTGAAGAAGGACGGGGAGATCGGTGAGGACGACGAGCGCCGGGCCGAGACCGAGCTCCAGCGCCACACCGACGAGGCGATCACCGAGATCGAGGATCTCCTCAAGGGCAAGGAAGAGGAGATCCTGGAGGTGTGAGCGCGCCCGACCGGGCACGCCACGTCGCGATCATCACCGACGGCAACGGCCGCTGGGCCGAGCAGCGCGGACTGCCGCCGATCGAGGGTCACCGCGCCGGGGCCGACGTGGTCAAGGACCGGCTCCGCGACGCCGTCGAGCTGGGGGTGGAGGAGCTGACCGTGTTCTCGTTCTCGACCGAGAACTGGTCGCGGCCCACCGAAGAGGTCGACGGGCTGATGGCCATGTTCGGCGAGCGGATCGAGCGCGAGACCCCTGAGCTCGACGAAGAGGGGGTGCGGATGCGCTTCATCGGCCGCCGTGAGGGCGTCGACCCGAAGCTGGTGGAGCGAATGCGGTGGGCCGAGGAGAAGACCGGCGCCAATCGCCGGATCACCCTTTTCGTCGCCTTCAACTATGGGGGGCGGGCCGAGATCCTCGACGCGGCCGCCGCCTTCGAGGGAACCACCGAACGGGAGTTCCGTGACCACCTGTACGCGCCTGAGATGCACGATCCCGACCTCTTGATCCGGACCAGCGGCGAGCGCCGGATCTCCAACTACCTGCTGTGGCAGTGCGCGTACGCCGAGCTCGTGTTTCGCGACGAGCTGTGGCCCGACTTCACGCGTCAGGCCTTCGAGCAGTCGCTGGCCGAGTTCGAGGCCCGGAAGCGACGATTCGGTGCGCGCATCTGACCCGACCGCTGGGCACGGGCGCCCGCGGACGGCGAACCGCGAGCGTTAAGGTCGCGGCCTGATGGACTTCCCGCCACGCCCTCCGGAGGCTCCGCGACAGCCGCCGGGGAGGCGAGCCGGCGGCGATCGGCCCGCCGAGCCCGGGACTCGACGGTCTCGCCGCCCGCGCGCCGCACCTCGAACCCCACCGCCCGGGCCGCGGCGCCCGAGGCGCGAGACGCTCGCCCGGATCGGGGTGGCGATCCCGTGGATCGCGCTGGCGATCTTCATCGTCGCCGTGGGCGGGATCCCGTTTGCCGCCGCGATGATCGGCTTCGCGGTGATCGGGCTCTCGGAGCTCTTCCGGATGACGAGGCGCTACCGGCCGCTCGTCCCGGTCGCGTTCGCGGTTGCGGCGGCGATGGTGGTCGCCGCCTACTACGGAACCCAGTTCCAGCTCGTCCTCGTCCTCGCGGCGGCGTTCCCGGTCATGTTCGCGTACGCCCTGGCGCGCGGCGCCCGCGACGGCATCACCCAGTCGATGGGGATCACGGTGCTCGGGATCGCCTGGATCGGGATCCCGTTCTCACATGCGGTGTTGCTTCGTGAGCTGCCGCTCCACGGCGGCGCCCTGGTGATCGACGTGCTGGTCGGGACTTTCGTCACCGATACCGCCGCGTACGCGGGAGGGCGCCTGTTCGGTCGTCATCCGCTCGCCCGCACGCTGTCGCCGAACAAGACCGTCGAGGGCCTCGCGTTCGGGTTGATCGGCGGGACCATGGGCTTTTGGTGCGCAGGGCTCTACCAGGACTGGCTGACCGGCTTCGACGCCTTGATCATGGGCCTGTGCATCGCGGTGTTCGCCGTGATCGGCGACCTGTTCGAGTCGATGATCAAACGCGATCTGCGGATCAAGGACTCGGGCAACGTCTTCGGTCCCCACGGGGGCCTCCTCGACCGCCTCGACGCGCTGCTGTTCACGATCGTGATCGGCTACTACCTGGCCGTCGCGCTCGTCTACTAGGCGAGCGCATCGCGAACGAAGGCCAGGTCGGCACGCATGTGATCGGCGCCGCCGGGCGTCTCGCAGATCACCGGCGCGCCGGCGTCACGGATCATCGCGCGGAGCTGGTCGGGGTCGATCTCGCCCCGGCCAAGGTTGGCGTGGCGGTCGGCCCCGGTCCCGGCCGGGTCGCGCGAGTCGTTGGCGTGCAGAAGGTCGATCCTGCCGACGGTCCCGCGAACCCGATCCACGGCGTCGTCCAGCTCCTCGCCCGCCGCGTGCGCGTGGCAGGTGTCGAAGCAGAAGCCGATCTCGGTCGAGCCGGGGTGCTCGGCGATCGTCTCCCACAAGGCGGCGAGGGCGTCGAAGCGCGTGCGACGGCGTTCTCGCCACCCGCGGTGTTCTCGATCAGGAGCGGCACCTCGCTGGAGAGCATCTCGAGGGTTCGGGTCCAGCGTGCGAGCCCCGCGTCGATCCCGTCTTCGGCATGCCCGGGGTGGACGATCACGGCTTCGGCGCCGACCTCGGCCGCCGCCTCGCAGGTCTGCTGGAGGATCTTTCGCGACCCGTGACGGATGTTGTTCTTCGGCGATCAGACGTTGATCAGGTACGGCGCGTGGACCCACAGCGGCACGTCCGAGGTGCGGATCGCCGCCGCCTCGGGGTGCGGAGGGGGCTTGGCGAAGCCCTGGGGGTCCGATAGGAAGACCTGCACCGTGCCGGCGCCGAGCGCGGCCGCCTCGTCGAGGGGGTGATCGGGCCCCACGTGCGCGCCGACGAGTCGTCCGGAGTCCGTGATGGGCCGAGCATAGCCCTGCTCAGGTGATCCTCAATGCCGCCCCTACACTGCTGCGGATGAAGCGGGTGGTGATCCTGGGGGCGACGGGGTCGATCGGCGAGCAGGCGCTCGAGGTGACCGCCGGATCGCCTGAGCTGGCGGTCGTCGGCCTGTCGGCGAACGACGGCTGGGAGCGACTCGTCGAGCAGGCGCGCGACCACGGCGTCCCGACGATCGCCCTCGCGGATCCGGCGGCAGCGGCCGACGCGGCCGGCTCCTGGAACGGCCGAGTGCTCAGCGGCGCCGACGGGATCCGCGAGCTGATCGCCGGCTCGGATGCCGACCTCGTCCTGAACGGGATCGTGGGCTCGGCAGGCCTCGGCCCGACGATCGTCGCCCTCGCCGAGGGGATCGAGCTGGCGCTCGCCAACAAGGAGAGCCTCGTCGTGGGCGGGGAGCTCGTGATCGCGCTGGCGGAGGCGACGGACACCAGGATCATCCCCGTCGACTCCGAACATTCGGCGCTCCACCAGCTGATCGCGTCCGAGCCTCCCGGCAGCGTCGAGCGCCTGGTGCTGACCGCGTCCGGCGGGCCGTTTCGGGGCCGGCGCGACCTCGGCGACGTCTCCCCGAAGCAGGCGCTGGCGCATCCGACCTGGGAGATGGGCGGGCGGATCACGATCGACTCCGCCACCCTGCTCAACAAGGGGTTCGAGCTGATCGAGGCGCATCATCTGTTCGGCGTGCCCTACGGGCGGATCGACGTGGTCGTCCATCCGCAGTCGATCGTCCACGCGCTGATCAACCTCAACGACGGTGCCACCCTCGCCCATCTGGGCCACCCCGACATGCGGGTTCCGATCTCCTACGCGCTCCACCACCCCGATCGCGCCGACGTCAAGGTGCCCGGCCTCGACCTCGCCTCGGTCGGCGAGCTCGCCTTCGAGCCGCCCGACCTGGAGACCTTCCCCTGCCTGCGCCTGGCCCGCGAGGCGGGCGAGGCGGGGGGGACCGCGCCATGCGTGCTGAATGCCGCGGACGAGGTGGCCGTCGAGGCGTTCCTCGGGGGGCAGATCGCGTTCACGGCGATCGCCGAGGTGATCGAGCGCGCGCTCGAGGCGCTTCCGGCCGTCACGCCGGGCCACTTCGACGACCTCTACGCGGTCGACGAGGAGGCTCGGGCCCGAGCGCGCGAGCTGATCGAGCGGGTCGGGGCCGCGCGATGAGCTGGGTCCTGACGATCGCGGGATTCGCCCTCCTGGTCATCCTCCACGAGCTGGGCCACTTCATGGCCGCGAAGGCGACCGGGATGCGGGTCGAGCGGTTCTTCCTCTTCTTCCCGCCGAAGGTCGTCTCGGTCCGCCGGGGCGAGACCGAGTACGGGATCGGCGCCCTGCCGTTCGGCGGCTTCGTGAAGATCACCGGGATGAACCCGGACGAGGAGCTGCCTCCGGAGGTGGCGCCTCGCGCCTACTACCACCAGCCGGTCTGGAAGCGAATCGTGGTGATCTCCGCGGGGCCCGCGATGAACCTGATGGTCGCGTTCGTGATCCTGTTCGGCCTCTCGTTCGGCCTTACGCAGATCGACGGCAGCGTCGGGACGATCGAGCCGGGCTCGCCGGCGGCCCACCAGCTCCAGCGCGGAGACCGCATCGTGTCGGTCGACGGCACTCGCCTCGCCGATGCCTCCACCGAGCAGCGTCTGACCCGCTTCTCCCACCTCGTGGCGGATCACAAGTGCGCCGGCAAGCCGACGGCGGGCTGCCGGGCCCAGACGCCCGTGCATCTGAGGATCGAGCGGGGCGGGGAGGTCAAGACGCTGACAATCACCCCGGTCTACGACCCGGACCTCGGCCGGACCCGCCTCGGCTTCTCGTACGGGTCGACGCCCGAGAACCTCTCGGTTTCCGGCGCGGCCGGCCAGGCGCTCAGCGAGATGTGGCGGGTGACCACGGGGACGGTGACCGTGTTCAGCAAGATCTTCCAGGCCCAGGAGCGAAAGAAGATTCACGGGATCGTCGGGATCTCCGACGTCACCCACCAGGCCTTCGAATTCGGCGCCCGCGAAGCCTTGACCCTGCTCGCGCTGGTCAGTCTGTCGCTGGCGATAATCAACCTGTTTCCGTTCCTGCCGCTCGACGGAGGGCACATCTTCTGGAGCTTGGTCGAAAAGGTCCGCGGGCGGCCGGTCCCGTTCAGCGTCATGGAGCGCGCCGGGGCGATCGGATTCGTGCTCGTCATGGTTTTGTTCGCGATCGGCCTGACCAATGACATCGGCAAGCTGAGCGGGTCCGGCTTCAACACCCGCTGACGGCGTCTCGGTCTCGGGTAGGCTTCCTACGGGATGGAGGTCGAGACCGTCGGGCAGAGGACCGGGCGACCACCCGCACTCGATGCGGGCACCGCCTGTGAGGCGTTTCAGATCACCGCCGCGGCGTGCGCCGACCGGGCTGCGATCCGGACCCGCGGCGACGAGTTCACATGCACCTGGAGCGAGTACGCGGAGCGGGTTCGCGAGCTCGCCACCGGGCTGGCGGGGTTGGGTGTGGGGCGCGGCGACACCGTCGCCCTGATGCTCGCCAACCGACCTGAGTTCCACTTTGCCGACTCGGCCGTGATGCACCTCGGAGCGACCCCCTTCTCGGTCTACAACACCTATACCGTCGAGCAGATCGAGCACCTGCTCGGCGACTCCGACAGCCGCGTGGTGATCACGGAGCAGGCGTATCTGGACAAGATCCTCGCCGTACGGAAGGCGCTCGACTCGATCGAGCACGTGGTGGTCGTGGACGGGGGCGCGGTCGACGGCACCATGTCACTCGCCGAGCTGGTCGCGGCGGGCGACGACGGGTTCGACTTCGAGGCCGCGTGGCGGGCCGTCGAGCCCGAGGACGTGCTGACCTTGATCTACACGTCGGGTACCACCGGGCCGCCCAAGGGCGTCCAGATAACCCACGCGAACATCTGCGAGACGGTTCGCTCCTATGACGAGCTGATCGTGTTCCCCGACGGCGGCCGGATCGTCTCCTACCTGCCGATGGCGCATGTGGCGGAGCGAAACGTGAGCCACTACCTGCCGATGCTGCTCGGGTTCACGGTCACGTGCTGTCCCGACCCGCGCGAGGTGATGGCATATCTGCCCGAGGTGCGGCCGACCTGGTTCTTCGCGGTGCCGCGGATCTGGGAGAAGCTCAAGGCGGGCCTCGAGCAGATGCTCGCCGCGGCCCCCGCCGAGCAGCGAGCCGGCATGGAGCAGGCGATGGCCGCGGCGCTCGAGAAGGTCCGCCTCGAGCAGCGTGGCGACGAGGTGCCCGCCGAGCTCGCGGCGCGCGTCGAGGCCGCCGACGGGGAGGTCTTCTCGAACCTCCGCGCGCACCTCGGGCTCGACGCGGTGGAGGCCTGCAACGTGGGTGCGGCGCCGACCCCGCCGGAGGTGATCGAGTTCTTCCACGCGCTGGGCATCCCGCTCGCCGAGCTCTGGGGCATGTCCGAGACGACGGGCGCCGGGACGTGCAATCCGCCGGACCGGATCAAGATCGGCACCGTCGGGCCCCCGGCACCCGGCGTCGAGATCAAGCTCGGCCCTGACGGCGAGGTGATGATCAAGGGCCCGGTGGTCATGAAGGGCTATCGGAACCTGCCCGAGAAGACGGCCGAGACGATGACCGACGACGGCTACCTGCTGACCGGCGACATAGGCGAGCTCGACGAGGACGGATACCTGCGGATCGTCGATCGAAAGAAGGAGCTGATCATCACCGCGGCGGGCAAGAACCTGTCGCCGGCCAACATCGAGGCGCGCCTCAAGCAGATTCCGCTGGTCAGCCAGGCGATCGCGATCGGCGACCGTCGCAAGTTCATCAGCGCTCTATTGACGCTCGACGCCGAAGCCGTCGGGCGCTGGGCCGGGGAGCAGGGCCTCGCGGGCGACCTCGCGAGCCTGGCCGAGAACGACGAGTTGATCGCCGAGGTTCAGCGGGGGCTCGACCAGGCAAACGACGAGCTGGCGCGGGTCGAGCAGGTGAAGCGTTTCGCGATCCTCCCGGCCGACTGGGAGCCGGGCGGCGACGAGCTGACGCCGACGATGAAGCTGAAGCGAAAGCCGATCCTTGCGAAGTACTCCTCCGAGGTCGAAGCCCTCTACGACGTCTGAGAGGCCGCCCGCGACTCAGCCGGCCGCCGCCATGGACTGACGAAGCCGGCGCCGTTACGGACTGACGACTTTGAACGTCCTGCTCGCCGGCGTGGGATCGCTGATCCCGGAATGCGTGGCGGTGACCTTGAAGGTGTGCTGGCCAAGGCTCAGCCGGGCGAGAGTGTGGGGGCTCGAGCAGGGCTTCGACGCGCCTCCGTCGATCCGGCACGCGAATGTTGCCGGCGTCAGAGTGGAATTGAACTTGAAGGTGGGAGTGCGGTCGCTGGTTCTGCCCGACGGGCCCGAAGTGATCGTGGTGCTCGGGCAGGCCCGCTCGGTCGGCGCAGTAGAGGTGTTGCGGGGATCAGGCGAGCTGGAGAAGAAGTCGGCAGAGCTCTTGTTGGTGTCGTCGCCCACCTCGAGCAGTGTCGGACAGCCGCGCGAGATGCGGCGAACGAGGGCCTTGCCGTCCGGGATCGCCGGTGCGGGGGAGCCCGTGGGCGAGGGGAGGGGGGTGCCGCTCGTGTTGTTGAAGCTGCCCCAGGAGACGCAGTCGACCCCGGCCCAGCAGACGGCCCCGCCGCTGGGGCTGAGGTGTTCGCTCGGCTGGAAGCTGATCGAGAAATCCCTTCCGACGCCAAGGATGGGGTCGGTCGTTGCGAACAGGATCGTTCCTTGGGACTTGCTCGCGACGTTCCCCGGCGATGAGGTGCCGATCTGCCCACCGCTGGCGTCGTAATAGACCATCTGGTGGGTGCCGAGGAAGTTCTCCCCGGCGAGCGGCATCTGCAGGACCACGTACTGGGAGCTCCGATCGGCGGTCGTGCCGGGGTAGACCTGCCTGATCTTGTTGAGGTGGAAGCTGGCGCTCGCAGCGCTGGGCAGCAGCAGGAGGCCGACCACGACCGCCACGGCCATCCCGGCAATCGGACCACGACGGCCTCGACGGCGCTTCGCAGGAGCCTCCATACGCGGGGTCATACGGCCCCGTGGAGGCCAAGGTTCACCTCGATACCCTTTTGGCGTGGCATCGAAACGTCAGATATGGGTCAAGGACGTGCCGATCGGGGGCGGCGCCCCGGTCGTCGTCCAGACGATGACCAAGACGGAGACCGCGAATCTGTTGGCGACCATGGAGCAGATCCACCGGGTCGCCGAGGCCGGCTCGGACCTCGTCCGGGTCGCGGTCCCTCGCGAGTCCGACGCCGAGGCCCTGAAGTCGATCGTGGTCGACTCCCCGATCCCGGTGATCGCCGACATCCACTTCAACCACACGCTGGCGCTGAAGGCGATCGACGCCGGGGCGCACTGCATCCGGCTCAACCCGGGGAACATCGGGGGTCGCGACAAGGTCGCCGAGGTCGCGGTCCGGGCGACCGAGGCCGGGGTTCCGATGCGGATCGGCGTCAATTCCGGCTCGCTTCCCAAGCACCTCCACGAGCTCGAGCGCTCGGCTCCGGTCGAGGCGCTCGTCGCGGCCGCGGTCGAGTTCGTCGAGTTGATGGAGGGGCTCGAGTTCGAGAACTTCAAGGTCTCGATCAAGTCGACGAACGTCCCCAACACGATCGCGGCGAACCGGCTGCTGGCGTCCAAGATCCCCTACCCGATCCATCTCGGGATCACCGAGGCCGGGACCAAGTGGTCGGGATCGCTGAAGTCGGCCGTCGGACTCGGCACGCTGCTCGCCGACGGGGTCGGCGACACGATCAGGATCAGCCTCTCGACCTTCCAGGCCGAGGAGGAGGTCAAGGTCGCCTGGGAGATCCTGAAGGCGCTCGGCCTGCGCGAGCGGGGCCCGGTCCTGATCGCCTGCCCGACCTGCGGCCGGCTCCAGTTCGACATGGACACGGTCGTGGCCGAGATCGAGACCCGCCTCGAGGCCTACGCCGAGCCGATCGAGGTGGCGGTGCTCGGCTGTGCCGTGAACGGGATCGGCGAGGCCTCTCACGCGGACTTCGGGATCACCGGCGCGAAGAACGAGGGGCTGATCTTCGCCCACGGAAAGCCGCTTCGAAAGGTCCCCCAGGCCGAGCTGGTCGACTCGCTGTTCGAGGAGATCGACAAGTCGCTCGACCGTGGCGCCGTCGACGTCGACGCCCGCGAGGCGGCCGAGGGGGCCGAATGGCTGAAACGGATCGAGGACGCGAACGCCGATGAGCTGACGCCGGAGCGGATCGCTCAGATGGAGGCTGCGGCCGCCGCCTCGCCGCAGGAGGGCGCCGAGCGAGTCCGGCCCGATCCCGCGCCCGGCAAGCCGCCGGCCCTGGACGAGGACGCCTCACCGGTCACGGGCCGCCGTTTCACCCGTACGACATAGTCGCCGTCGGCCGAGTCGTGGTGCCGGGCAGCGCCCCCGCCAGCTCGTCGAGAGGATCGCCGCTTCCCAGTCGGTCCCGGTAGCGCTCATGCCAGAGGTGAAACAGCGTCACCGCGAGCGCCCCGCGGTGGAGGATCGGATCCGTGAGGCCCTGGCCGAGTGTTCCCCCGGCAATATGCCCCTGGACCTCGGGACTCAGGGCTCGCCCGAGAGGCCCGTCGGTCAGGACGCGCTCGTATCCGGTGACGGCGGCGTTTGACAGGCCGCGACGAGGCCGCGTGATGGCGGGGCGCACCCGCCGGTCGTGGGTGGAGGGCAGGGCGCCGACCGCCGGGTTGGCCTTTGCGAACAGCGCCCGGTAGATCTCGGCCCGGAACTTCTCTGACGGGCGCGTGGCCAGCAGGGCGGCGGCGACCCCGTGGTCGGTGCACGGCGTGACGGTGGCCAGGTCGGTGCCGAGCACGGCATGGGGCGTCAGCGAGATTCCCCGGACCGTCCGCGTCGCGTAGAAGGTCAGCACGACCTCGGCCGGATGCCCCCGGAACTGACTCGCCTCGGCCATGAACTGGCGCCGGGCAAGCGACTTCAGCTCGTCATCGATCTGCGGCGAGAGGGTTCGTCGGGTCGCGTGGCGCATCACCTTTCCCAGGAGGCGGGTCCACAGGTCTCGTGCGACCGATGCGCTGCCGTCCGGGTGGATCATCGATTCGCTGTAGTAGGCATCACCCGCCTGGGCGAGCGTGTCGAGCGCCAAGCCGTCGGTCGCCACCCCGGGCCGGTCCTTGAGCGCATTCGCCAGGGGCATCGCCCATGGGGGAGCGGCGAGCTGGAAGTCGACCCGCAGCGCTCGCTCGCGAGTCTGGTCCCAGAACTCGGCGTCGTCTCCCTGCACGGTCGAGTGCCGAACGCCCAACGCCTCCGCAACCTCCGAGGCGAGGGTCTCCTCGCGGCGATGGCCATTGTCGGGGTTGACGGTCAGTGCCCCGACGTCCTGGCCTCCCTCCGCCAGCAGGCAGAGCACGAGGCGGGAGTCCCATCCGCCGCTCAAGGTGCACGTCACCGGGCTGCCGCTGAGCGGTTCCATCGCCGCCCGCATCGCCTCGAGCGCGTCTTCAGACCCGGCGTCGAGACCGAGGTGAGGCTCGATCTCGGACCACGGCCACCGATGCTGGACCGTCTTGGTGCGTTGAGCGCCCCCGTCCCACTCCAGGGTGCTGAACGGGCGCAGCCGCTTGACCTCCAGGAACGGAGTTCGCTCGCCGAGCGGGAAGCGCAGATTGAAGATCGACGCCCAGGCGCGCCAATCGATCGTCAATCGCCTCGGGAGAGCCTTGACGAGCGGATCGATCCGCGATGCGAAGTAGACGGCTCCCTCGTGCTCGACGTGGTAGACGGGGGCGATGCCGGCGACGCTTGAGTGCACTCGTCGACGCTTGTCCTGGACCACGAGGCCGCAGGCGCCGAGCTCGCGGGAGGCATCCTTCCAAAAGCCCACTCCGCGATCCGGGGTGGGGTTCTCGGTCCAGGCGAGGCCCTGACCGCGCCCGCCCCACCGGATCGGCGGGCGGTCCAGGAGCAGGATCGAGTCGCCGTCCTCATGGACCACGGATGGGTCACCCGCCATGCGCCGCCCGAGCTCGCGGACAAGCTCGGGGTCGTAGCGTCCGAGCGCCCCGCAGGCGACCGGGCTTCGCCTCGGCGGATCGCGCCTCAACGCAGGCTCGCCTCGAGCGTGGTCCAGCGATCGACCTCCGGAAGCCCGAACTCGTGGAGCTTGGGCAGCTCGCCGATTCGCCGGTAGCCGAAGTGCCGCTCGTACCAGGCGATCGTTTCGGGGCGGTCGGCATTCGTGATCACCCGGGTCGCGCCGGCCTCGCGCATCAGCTCCATGCGAAACTCCTGCAGGGCCATGCCGATCCCGTGCCCGCGCGCTTCGGGATCCACGGCGAGCAGGGTCGTCTTGCCGACCGGGCCATCGGGCGTCTCGAGCAGGCGGAAGCCGGCCACGCCCACGATCTCGTCGTCGATCACGGCTACGTGCCAGGTCCCGATGTCGAAGTCCTCCATCTCCGGCGACGGGACGCGATGCATGTTCGCGGTTTCGAGCACCCGCAAGACCGCCGGGCGATCGGCGGGAAGGCGCGCCGGGCGAATCCGGTACGCCGTGTTGCTCGGCCCCCCGACGGGCCGATCGACAGAACGCTCTCCCATTGGCGCGGATCCTAGAAGAACAGGCGCACGGGGATTCGGCTGCACCCGCTAGGCTCGGGCTCTTGACGCGGCTTGCCGGATACTTCATGCCGACCCTCCACGAGGACCCGGCCGACGCCGAGTGGGTCTCCCACAAGCTCATGGTCAGGGCCGCCCTGATCCGCCAGCTCGGCGCCGGCCTGTGGACCTGGCTGCCGGCCGGCCACCGGGTGATCAAGCGGGTGGAGGCGATCATCCGCTCGGAGCTCGACGGGATCGGCGCCCACGAGATGCTGATGCCGGTACTCCAGCCAGCCGAGCTGTGGCGCCGCACGGGCCGCTATGAGATCGACGAGCTGTTCAAGCTCCGAGACCGCAAGGACACCGAATACGTGCTCGCGATGACCCACGAGGAGAACGTCACCCACCACGTCGCGGCCGATGTCCGCTCCTATCGTGACCTGCCCCTGATCCTCTACCAACTACAGACCAAGGAGCGCGACGAGCCGCGCCCGCGCGCCGGCGTACTGAGGACGCGCGAGTTCATCATGAAGGACAGCTACACGTTCGACCGCGACGCTGAGGGGCTCGCGGCGGCATACGACAAGCACATCGCGGCCTATGAC
>JBOGZB010000213.1:0-3399 GCA_050697175.1 Solirubrobacterales bacterium
GTTCGGAGTCGAGCTGGGTCTTGAACTCGCTCGACTCGGCCAGCGACGTGCCCTGCGAAGCGTCGACCGCCCCCTCGAAGCCGTTCTTGGGGCCGACCACGAGCAGGTCGCCGATCAGCCCGGCCACCGACCCGTTGCCGGTGTCCGTGTAGCCGACCCCCTTGTAGGTGCCCTTGCTGGGGGAAGAGCTCTGCGAGTCCGCGACCTTGCTGATCGCCTGCTCTGCCGCGCCCGTGTCGGTGACCGAGAGGACGACCGCGCCGTCGGCCCGGCCGCTCAAGGTGGTGAAGAAGACGCCGGCCCGCGTTCCCAGCCAGGGAGCGACGTCGGCCGCATATGTGAATCCCTGCGATTGGGAGGCCAACGCCTTGTCGACCTGGCCGGTGATCAGGCCCCCGGGATCGTCGGTCGCCAAGAGCTTCGAGAGCGCCGAGTTGACGGCGTCCTTCTGATCCCCCTCGGGCCTGACCACCGCCTCGGCGAAGATCGGTGCGTCGGCCGGGGTGACGCTCGCCGGGTCCGGACCCGTGAACGTGGCGGTCGTGCCACTCCCGCCGCATCCCGCGGCGACGAGCAGCGCCGCGCCTGCCGCCAGGGCGGCGAGGGCTCTCGAGATCACTCGACCGTCACCGTCTTTGCGAGGTTCCTGGGCTGGTCGACGTTCAGCCCCTTGAGGCGTGCCACGTGGTAGGCGAGGAGCTGAAGCGGGAGGATCGCGAGGATCGGTTGCAGCACCCAGTCGGTGGGCTCGACGTAGACGACCTGGTCGGTCACGTCGGCCACCCGATCGGATCCCTGGGTCGCGATCGCGATCACGTCGGCCCCCCGGGCCCTGACCTCGGCGACGTTCGAGAGCACCTTGTCCAGGATCGGGCTCTCGGTCGCGACGCAGACGACCGGGGTCGATTCGTCGAGCAGGGCGATCGGGCCGTGCTTCATCTCGCCGGCAGCGTATGCGTCGCTGGGGATGTAAGAGATCTCCTTCATCTTCAGCGCCCCCTCGAGGCAGACGGGGAGGCCGATGTTCCTTCCCAGGTAGAGGAAGAAGCGCCCCTGATGCTCTGCCAAGGCGATCTCCTGAACGGCCGCCTCGACCGACTCCAGCGTGTGATCGATCTTCGACGGGATTCCCTTCAGCTCGGCGATCAGCGCCGCGAGGCGCTCCGGCGCAAGCGTGTCCCGGATCTGCGCCAGCCACAGGCCGAGCAGGTACATCGCCGCGACCTGCGCCGTGAAGGTCTTGGTGGCGGCAACCCCGATCTCCAGCCCGGCGCGGGTGAACAGGATCGTGTCCGCGTCGCGGGTCGCCTGGCTGCCCATGATGTTGGTCAGCGCCATGACGGTCGCGCCGCGTTCCTTGGCGAGTCGCATCGCCGCCAGCGTGTCGGCGGTCTCACCGGACTGGGTCAGGCCGATCACGAGGTCGTCGGGGCCGACAACGGGGTTGCGATAGCGGTATTCCGAAGCGATGTCCATCTCGACCGGCACGCGCGCCCACTGCTCGATCGCGTACCGGCCCACCAAGCCGGCGTGGTAGCTGGTCCCGCAGGCGACGATCACGATCCGCCGCATCCGCTTGATGAACTCGTCCTCGAGCGCGACCTCGGAGAGGTCGACGCGGTCCACGGTGGGGAGCCGGTCGGCGATCGTCTCGGCGACGGCGTCGGGCTGCTCGTGAATCTCCTTGAGCATGAAAGTCTCGTAGCCGCCCTTCTCGGCGGCCTCCTCGTCCCAGCTGACCTCCTCGACCGCGCGCTCGGCCACCTTCCCGGACGCGTCGATCACGGTGGCCCCGTCGCCGGTCACGGTGACGATCTCGCCATTCTCGACTTGGAGCACCCGGCGCGTCTGAGCCAGGAAGGCCGGGATCGCCGAGGCCAGGAAGGCCTCCCCGTCGCCGATTCCGACCACCAGAGGGCACTCCTGGCGAGCGGCCACGAGCGCGTCGGGGTGGTCGCGGTGCATGGCGGCGAACGCGTAGTGGCCGCGGAGATCGCCGAACGCTTCACGGACCGCCTCGGTCAGATCGCCGTCGTAGTGGCGCTCGATCAGATGGGCGACGATCTCGGCATCCGTCTCGGAGCTGAACCGATGGCCCTCGAGCTCGAGCTCGCGACGCAGCTCGGCATGGTTCTCGACGATTCCGTTGGCGACGATCTGGACCTCGTCGTCGCAGTCCCCGTGCGGGTGAGCGTTCTCCTCGGTGACGCGGCCGTGCGTGGCCCACCTGGTGTGCGCGAGACCGATCGTGGCGGGGGGCGCCGCGACCGCGACTCCCCCGGCGCCGTTCGCCTCGACGTCGTCGAGACCCACGGCCGCCCGGAGGTTGGCCAGGTTGCCGACCGCACGCACGGACTCGATGCGCCCATCCTCGAGCAGCGAGATCCCGGCCGAGTCATAGCCGCGGTACTCGAGCTTCTCGAGCCCGGCGATCAGCAGGTCCCGGCAGGGCCGCTTGCCGACATATCCGACGATTCCGCACACAGGGAGATAAGGGTAGAGCTAAGCGAGCTGTTCGCGGATCAGGTCCACGAGGCGCCCGGTCACTTCGAGGCACTCGTCCTCGGTGGGCGCCTCGACCATCACCCGAACCAGGGGCTCGGTGCCCGACGGACGGACGAGGACGCGTCCCCTCCCGTCGAGAGCGGCGCTCTCCCGCTCGACCGCATCGAGGACCCCGGGGTGGCGCTCGAGGCCGCCGCGATCCATGATCTCGACGTTCTCGAGCACCTGGGGGAGCTTCTGCATCGGGATCGCCGAGGCGAGGTCGGCTCCGTCGAGCGCGCGCATCACCAGGAGCGCCGCGGCGATCCCGTCCCCGGTCGGCCCCAGCTCCTCCCAGATGATGTGGCCGGACTGCTCGCCGCCGAGTGTCCATCCGCGGCGCTCGAGCTCGGTCGCGACGTGCCGGTCCCCGACCGGCGTCGTCGCAACCTCGATCCCCGCGTCGGCCATCGCCCGGTGGAAGCCGAAGTTGCTCATCACGGTGACCGCCACACCTCCCTCGAGTCGTCCCGACTCGGCGAGGTGGCGTGCGCTGAGGGCGATCAGCTCGTCGCCGTCGCGGACCGTGCCCTCTCGATCGACGGCGATCACGCGGTCGCCGTCCCCGTCGAACGCGAAGCCGATCACGGCCTCGCCACCCGCGACCGTCTGTGCGAGTCGCTCGGGGTGGACGGATCCACAGCCCTCGTTGATGTTCCGCCCGTCCGGCTCGACCCCGATCGACTGCACGGAGGCGCCGAGCCGCTCGAACACGGCGGGAGCCGGGCGGTGGGTCGCGCCGTTCCCGCAGTCGAGCGCCACCGCGCACCCCGCGAGGTCGAGATCGAACGCGGTGAGCAGGGCCCGGAGGTAGTCGTCCTGGGCGCCATCGTTCTACAGTACGCGGCCCACTGG
>JBOGZB010000214.1:0-6466 GCA_050697175.1 Solirubrobacterales bacterium
GATCAGGGGTGTGGAGGCCGCGCATCGCACGGCGAAGCGCCAAGGCTACGGGCAGCTCGAGATCGGCTTCAACTGGTTCTATCGAACCGATCCGGCCAACGAGGCGAGCTTCTGGGACTACCTGCGGGACGAGGGAGGCCGACGCTTTGCCCGCGCGGTCGACTGGGTGGGGCTCGACGCGTACCCGGGAACCGTGTTTCCACCCGTGCCGTCGCCGGTCGGCAACGGCTTTCGCGACGCGATGGGGGAGGCGCTCGGTGAGCTTCGCGACTGCTACATGCCGATCGCGAAGCTTGGAGGCGCGGTCCCGATCCACGTCGAGGAGAACGGCTGGCCTACGGGCCCCGGTCGCCGGGAACGAGAGCAGGTCACCGCGATGCGCCAGATGGTCGGCGCGGTGAACGATCTCCGCGCCCGATACCACGTCACCGACTACCGGTGGTTCGACCTCCGCGACCACAACACCTCATCGGCCAACTTCCAGCAGCACTATGGGCTCCTGCGCGACGACTACTCGCGAAAGCCGGCCTTCGGGGTCTACAGGCGGCTGGTGCGGCGCTTCAGCCGATAGGGACGGCGCCCGGCGTCAGCGAAGCCGGACGGGGACCGAGGTGACGACGACGTCGGGCTTTCCGAGCAGCGAGATCGCGAGCGTGTGCTCGAGCTGGTTGTGGAGTGGCTCCTGCCAGGCGTGGTGGGGCAGGATGGCCGGGACGACGACGGTGACCGGCTCCCGCTCCGAGCGAGCGCGGTCGACGATCAGCTCGACCAGCGGGCCGATCACCTCGCGGTAGGGGGAGGGAACGGTCCGGAGCGGGATCTGGTCGTCGGTCCACTCGCGCCACTGAAGCGCGAACTCCTCGCCCTGGTCTCGCTCGGCGGCGATGTGCACCGCGAGCACGTCGTCGCTGATCGACCGGGCGTACTCGAGCGCCGCCGCCGTGGCGCGGTGAAGGGCGCGAACCGGGACGATCACATGCGCCCGCCCGTCGCGGGGGGCCGGGCCGAGGGGCGGGAGATGGGCCAGGGCGAGCTGGTTGGCGCTGATCGTGTAGTGGCGGTGAACGGCGTAGAACATCGCCACCAGGAGTGGCACGAGCAAGACCACGATCCAGGCCCCGGAAGTGAACTTTGTCCCGACAACGATCAGGGTCACGAGGCCCGTGACCAGCGCGCCGGTGCCGTTGATCGTGGCCTTCCGGCGCCAGCGCTCGCCGCGCTCCCGGCGCCAGTGGCGGACCATGCCGGCCTGCGAGAGCGTGAAGCACAAGAAGACGCCGACCGCGAACAGGGGTATCAGGGCGTGGGTCGATCCGTTGAACGCGACGACCAGGAGGATCGCCAGGGCGCCGATCGTGATGATCCCGTTCGAGTAGGCGAGGCGGAAGCCGCGGTGCGAGAGGCGGTGCGGGAACCAGCCGTCCTCCGACATCACCGCGGCCAGCCGTGGAAAGCCGTTGAACGACGTGTTGGCGGCCAGCATCAGGACGATCGCCGCCGAGATCTGCACCAGGTAGAAGAGCGGCGAGCCGCCGCCGACGAAGGCGCGGCCGATCTGGGCCATGACGTTGGACTCGTCGGTGGGAACGGCCTGGATCTCGCGCCCCAGCCCGGCGACGCCGAGGAACAGGATGCCGAGGATCAGCGCGAGGGTGATCAGGGTCCCGGCGGCGTTTCTGGACGATGGCGGCTTGAAGGCGGGCACGCCGTTGGCGATCGCCTCGACGCCGGTCATCGCCGTGCAGCCGCCGGCGAAGGCCCTGAGGATCAGGAACACGGTCACGTCCTGGCTGGCGGCCGGGATCGGGTGGGCCGGCGGCGGCGCGCCATGCAGCAGCAGGTTCACGGCCCCGACCGCGAGCAGCGCCCCGAGCGAGCCGATGAACAGATATGTGGGGAGCACGAACGCCGACCCCGCTTCGCGGACGCCACGCAGGTTGACCACGATCAGGATCAGGATCAGGGCCACGTCGAAGAGCACGCGGTGCTCGTTCAGCGCCGGGAGGAAGGCCACGATCGCCGTGGTCCCCGCGGTGACCGAGACCGCGACCGTGGTCAGGTAGTCGACCATCAGCGCGGCCGCGGCCACGAGGCCCGGCTTCAGCCCGAGGTTCTCCTTCGCGACGGTGTAGGAGCCCCCGCCGTGGGGATAGGCGTAGATCGTCTGGCGATACGAGAACGCGACGATGGCGAGCAGTGCCGCGATCGCTGCGGCCACGGGCAGGTCGAATGCCAGGCCGGCGCTGCCGGCGAGGAGCAGCGCGTAGAGGATCTCGTCGGGCCCATACGCGACCGACGAGAGGGCGTCCAGCCCGAAGGCGCCCATCGCGCGGGGGCGGGTGAGACGCTCGGAATCCTCAGCCGCGGTGGGGAGCGGGGGCCCCAACAGCAGCCGACGGACCGGGTGCGGCATTGCGGGAACGTACAGGGGCGACCGTACGGCTCAGTGCCGCGGGCCGCGCTGAGCCGTGGTCAGGTCAGCGACGCGACGGCGTCGAGCGCCGCGTCGAAATCGGTCCCTCCGATGGCGCCGATGCACGGCGAGACGACCCCGGCCGCGCGGTAGCGCTCGACCGCGGCGCGGACATCGTCCGCCGACCCGATCCCCGCCAGCGCCTCGAGCAGGCGATTCGAAAGGCCCGACATCGCCCGGTCCATGTCGCCGGCCGCGACTCCCTCGTCGAACTGCGCCACCTCGGGGCCGAACCCCGAGCGCTCGAGCATGGTGCGGTAGAAGGGCAGCGACGCGTACGGGACGAGGTCGGAGCGCTGGCGGGCCCTGGCGGCGTCGGGGTCGTCGGTCAGCCCGACCGGAACGGCGGCGACGACGTCGAAGCCCTCCATGGTCTTCCCGGCGCGCTCTCGTCCCTCGGCGACCGCCGGGATCACGACGTCGCGGACGTAGTCGGGGTTGCAGAGCCACAGCATCACGCCGTCGCCGATCTCGCCGGCGAGCCTCAGCATGTTCGGCGACAGGGCGGCGATGTAGATCGGCAGGTCGCCGCGCGGCTCGTACCCCATGAACTGGAACTTCGTCTTGAAGAACGAGCCCTCCGGCGGCGGCTCGCTCCCGAGGATCGCCCTGACGATCGACGCGTACTCGCGCATCTGGGTCACGGGCTTGGAGATCTCCGCGTCGAACCAGTTCTCGACCGTGACCCGGTGGGAGACCCCGAGGCCGAGCACCATGCGCCCCCCGGAGAGCTCGTCGATGGTCGCCGCGGTCTGCGCCATCGAGGCCGGCGTCCGGGAGAAGATCGGCACGACGCCGGTCCCGACCCGGACGCGCTCGGACTCGTTCGCGTAGGCGGCCAGCAGGGTGAGCGCGTCGCGGCCCGCGATCTGGGTCGCATAGATGCTGTCGAGTCCGAGCTGATCGGCGAGGCGAACCCGCTCGAGGGTGCGGTCGAGAGAGCGGCCCGCCGATATGAACGCGCCGATTCCCGGCATCACTCGGGGTTATATCGTCGGGACGTGGCCGACGCCCCGAGCCCCGACGACTACTACCGCGAGATCTACGCGCGCGGGCTGACGGGCGAGGCGCCCTCGATGCCGGTCTCGTGGATGGAGCTCGAGCGAAGCGCCCGGGAGGCGATGGACCCGAAGGCCGCAAGCTACGTCTGGGCGGGCGCCGGTTCAGAGGACACGATGCGCGAGAACCTCGAGGCGTTCAGGCGCTGGAGGATCGTGCCGAGGATGCTTCGCGACGTCGCCGATCGCGACCTGCGGACGACCGTGCTCGGCACCGAGATGACCGCCCCGGTCCTGCTCGCGCCGATCGGCGTCCAGTCGATCGTCCACCCGGACGGCGAGCTGGCCACCGCGCGCGCGGCGGCGAGCCTCGGCACGCCGATGGTCGTCAGCACCGCCGCCGCCCACACCCTCGAGGAGATCGCCGCGGAGGGCGGGCCGGGGCCTCGCTGGTACCAGCTCTATTGGCCCGCCGACCCGGAGATCGCCCGCAGCATCGTCGGCCGCGCCGAGGCCGCCGGCTACGGGGCGCTCGTGGTGACCCTCGACACGTTCATCCCGGGCTGGAAGCCGCGCGACCTCCAGCAGGCGTGGCTCCCGTTTCTCGAGGGGGTCGGAACCGCCAACTTCCTGAAGGACCCGGTGTTCCGTGGCCAGCTCGAGCGTCCGCCCGAGGAGGACCTGGGGGCGGCCACCGGCCACTACCTCGGGATCTACGTGAACCCCTCGCTCACGTGGGAGGACATCGGCCGGCTGCGCGAGTGGACCTCGTTGCCGATCGTCCTGAAGGGAATCCTGCACGCCGACGACGCGCGCCGCGCCCGCGAGCAGGGCGTCGACGGCTTGATCGTCTCGAACCACGGAGGCCGCCAGGTCGACGGGGCGATCGCGTCGCTCGACGCCCTTCCCGCGGTCGTCGAGGCGGTGGGCGGCGATCTCACGATCCTTCTCGACAGCGGAATCCGCGGAGGATCCGACGTCGTCAAGGCACTGGCGCTCGGGGCCGAGGCGGTGCTCCTCGGTCGTCCCTATCTGTGGGGGCTCGCAATGGAGGGCGAGGCGGGAGTCGAGACGGTGCTCAAGATGCTCTTCGCCGAGCTCGACCTGACGCTCGCGTTGTGCGGCTACACGCGTCCCGATGAGCTCGATCGCGGCGCTCTCGCCCGTCGAGTGAGTGGTTGACCGGACATATTCCGGCGAATCACACGCTCGACCGAGATCAGTGAGCCTCGTCGGCCGCGTGGGCCGGCGGGCGTGACTCCTCGGCGAGCGAGGTGATCTCGAGCACGCCCCGGGCGGCCTCCTCGAGCACGTCGATCGCCTCCTCCTCGGAGCGCGCATACAGCTCGACCAGCAGGTGGACGACGATCCGTTCCTCGTCGTGCTTGTGAAACCGAACGTGGGTGAAGAACTCGCGGGTGCCCGAGTCGCCGAGCGAGCCGAACGTGAGGCTGTCCGCGGCCTCGGGCCCCGAGCAGGTGTCGACCTGATCCTGGTCGATCGTCACCGTGCACGAGGCGACGAACGGCTTGCCGGCCACCATGCGCTCCCAGCGGTCCTCGATCGGGACCACTCGTGCGTCCTCGACCGTCAGGTGGGGCTGGTCGTGCATGCAGTCGAGGCACTGCACGGCCGCCTCCTGGATCTCCTCGACGCGGTCGGCGGCCTCGCCGGTCTCGGGGTCGACCTGGAGGATCGCGTCGTAGTGGACCTGGGCCTCGAGCCGCTGTGACCAGCACCGGTAGCACCGCAGCCAGGCGCTTCGCTCCTCGCCGAACCCCTCATTCATCTTCGTTCAGCGTAGCTCGCCGCGAAGCAGGGAGTACGACGCGGCGTCCCGCCGCACCCCCTTGTTCACGAGGTAGGAGCGCAGCACCCCCTCGAGCGTGAAGCCCGCTCGCTCTGCGACCCGCCGCGACGCCGCGTTCTCGGGCTCCGCGTGGATCTGGATCCGGTCGATCGGGAGGCTCTCGAACACCCAGCCGCTGAGCAGCCGGACGGCGCGCGTCGCCACCCCGCGCCCGCGGGCCGGGCGGGCGACCCAGTAGCCCAGCTCACACCGTCCCTCGGGGCGGTTGAGGTGAGCGCCGATCGAACCCAGCAGGCGGTCGTCGTCGGAATCGACCACGAGGAGCCCGAGCAACTCGCCGGTGCCCCGGCCCTCGGCCTCCTGCTCGAGCCAGGAACGGGCCTCGTCCTCGCCGTAGTGGTCCGGGACGCGCGTCCACCTGGGGATCTCCGGGTCCTGGCAGGCGGCGATGATCGCGGGGACGTCCGCCTCGGCGTGCAGGCGGAGCCGGATCCGCGCGTCGCTCAGCCCCTCGACGGGGAGCTCGATCGAGTCGGCCAACTCGCCTAGACCGGCGCGGCGGCGAACAGGCGCCACCTGCCGGGCACGCCCTTCAGGTCGTGCTCGCCACGATCCACGAACTCGAGGTCGGCGCCCACGACCAGGTCCTTGACGGTGCTCGAGACCAGGACCTCGTTCGGATCCGCGATCGCCCCGACGCGGGCGCCGATGTTGACCGCCATCCCACGCACGTCGTCGCCCTCGAGCTCGCACTCCCCCGTGTGGAGCCCCGCCCTGACGTCGAGGCCGAAGGAGCCGACGCCGTCGCGGATCGCGCACGCGCACTCGATCGCCCGGGCCGGGCCGTCGAAGGTCGCCAGAAACCCGTCCCCCAGGGTCTTGATCTCGCGGCCGCGAAACCGGTCGAGCTGGCGCCGGGTCAGCTCGTCGTGGCGTCCGATCACGTCCCGCCAGCGTCGGTCCCCGGCGTGGGCGGCCTGCCGGGTCGAGTCGACGATGTCGGTGAACATGACCGTGGCCAGGATCCGGTCGACGGGCCGGGTCGGTCGAGTGCCGGTCAGGAACTCCTCGATCTCGTCCGAGATCGACTCGTAGTCGCCGACGAACAGGAGGTGGTCGGGTTCGTCGAACTCGACCAGCCGCGCGCCCGGAATCCGATCGGCCATCATCCGGGCGCCACCGACC
>JBOGZB010000215.1:0-4746 GCA_050697175.1 Solirubrobacterales bacterium
CTGCACCACCGCCGACCTCACGCGGGACACAGTCGTCCACGAGGCCGACCTGGAGCTCTCAAACGGGCAGGCCACGTTCGAGGAGGTCGAGCTCGTCAAGTAGCTCAGCGCTGCTGGCCGGCGTGTCCGAGGGCGGCCTGCGGCCGCCCTCGGCGCGTCTGCGGGGCGCTACTTGGCGGCGAGCCAGTCGTGGCCGATGCCGATGTCCACTGCCAGCGGCGGATCGAGCTCGAACGCCGAGCACATCTCGCGCCGGACGAGCTTCGTTGCGTCTTCCATTTCCGCCTCCGGGCCCTCGAACAGGAGCTCGTCGTGGATCTGGAGGACAAGGCGTGTCTGCATCCCGGCGTCCGCCAGCGCCGCGTGGCAATGGAGCATCGCCAGCTTGATGATGTCCGCGGCCGTCCCCTGGATCACTGTGTTGACGGCGAGGCGCTCGCCGAGCGAGCGGCGCTGGCGCTGGCTCGAGCGCAGCTCGGGGATCGCCCGCCGGCGGCCCAGCAGCGTGTAGACGAACCCCTCCTTCTCCGCGGCGGCGATCGTCTCGTCGATCCAGCGCTGGATCGCCGGGAATCGCTCGAAGTAGCGCTCGATGTAGGTGGCTGCCTCCTCGCGTGAGATCTGCAGGCGGTCCGCCAGGCCGAAAGCCGAGAGGCCGTACGCGATCCCGTAGTTGACCATCTTCGCCTTCGAGCGCTCGGCTGGGCCGACGTCGTCAGGCGAGATCGCGAGCACCTCGGCTGCCGTCTCGCGATGGACGTCCTCGCCCGAGGCGAAGATCTCGCGCAGGACGGCCTCGTCGGCCACATGGGCGAGGACGCGGAGCTCGACCTGGTTGTAGTCGGCCGAAAGCAGCCGCATCCCCGGCTCGGCCACGAAACAGGCCCGAACGGGGCGGCCGATCTCGGATCGGACCGGGATGTTCTGGAGGTTCGGGTTGGTGCTCGAAAGCCGCCCGGTCGTGGTCGCCACCTGGTTGAACGTCGTATGGATCCTCCGGGTCTCCCGATCGATCAGGCCGGGGAGCGCGTCGAGGTAGGTGTTCTTGAGCTTGGTCAGCTCACGCCAACTCTCGACCCTGGCGATGATCTCGTGCTCGTCGCGGATCTGAGCAAGCACCCGGGCATCGGTCGAGAAGCCGGTCTTGCCGCGGCGCTTCTTGGTCAGGCCGAGCTCCTCGAACAGGACCGTGCCGAGCTGCTGCGGCGACCCGATGGTGAACTCGCGGCCCGCGAGCTCGAAGATCTCGCCCTCGAGCTCGGCGATGCGCTCGGTCATCCCTTCCCCGATCTCGGCCAGCCGCTTCGCGTCGAGCTTCACGCCGGCGCGCTCCATCGCAGCGAGCACCTCCACGAGCGGCATCTCGACCTCGCGCATGAGGCGCTCGAGGCCGAACTCGGCGAGCTGCTCGCGCTGGCCGGCGGCCAGCTCGAAGACCAGCCGGGCATCGGTTGCCGGGTCGCGCGTCCCCTCGGCGTCGACGTCGAGCGGCAGCTGCTGGGCGTCCGCCGAGTCGCCGTCGGGGGTGCTGCCCGGGGCGCCGGCACTCGCGGCCGCCAATCCGGCGTCCGCCGCCAGCTCGGCGAGCTCGTAGACGCGTCGGGCGGGGTCGATCAGATAGGCCGCGACCATCGTGTCGTGCTCGAGATCCAGGCTTCCGGACCCCGCGACGGCGAGCAGACCGCCCCGCCCGCCGCCACCCAGCGACTTGGCGTCGTGGGCGAGCAGCGGCCGCCCACGCAGGCCGGCGGCCAACTCGATCAGATCCGGTGCCTCGCCGGTGACCACGGTCTCTCCATCGCTCGCAGCCCAGGTCTCCCCCGCCACCGCGATCGCGGTCGGCCCGCTGGGTAGATCTCCAGGACTCCCCTCGACCGCCTCGACGACCATCGTCTGGTCGACGAACCGCTCGGGCACGTCCTCTGCGAGCTCCTCGTCGAGTCGCTTCATCACCGCGCGCAGCTCGAACTCCGCGGCCACGTCCCGGAGGCGGGTCCGATCCGGCTTGGCTCGAGCCACCTCGCTGACGTCGATCGGCACCTCGACGTCGTAGCGCAGGATGGCGATCCGCTTCGAGACCCGCGCGTCCTCGGCGTGCGTGACGAGGTTCTCCTTGCGTTTCGTGCCCGAGATCTCGTCGACGCTGCCGAGCACGGCCTCGAGCGACCCGAACCGCTGAAGGAGCTGGGCGGCGGTCTTGTCGCCGATCCCGGGCACCCCCGGGATGTTGTCCGACGTGTCCCCCTTGAGACCGATCAGGTCGGGGACGAGCTCGGGCGCGACCCCGTAGCGATCGATCACCCCCTCGCGGTCGTAGATCTTGGTGTCGGTCACGCCCCGAGAGGTGGTCATGACCCGCACTCCCTCGGAGACGAGCTGGTAGACGTCCCGGTCGCCCGAGACGACCATCACCGGGATCTTCGCCTCGCGCGCGCGAGCCGCCAGAGTGGCGATCACGTCGTCGGCCTCGAAGCCTGCGACCCTGACGTTCTCGAACCCGAACGCCTCCGCCAGTGGCGGGAGGTGGGGCCACTGCTCCGACAGCAGGTCGGGCCGGGACGGGCGCTGGGCCTTGTACTCCGGGAACTCCTTCTCACGACCGGACATCCCGGCGTCCCAGGCCACGATCACGGCTCCCGGGCGGTACTCGATCAGGATCTTGGCCATCATCGAGGCGAAGCCGTAGATCGCGTTGGTGGGACGGCCGTCGGCGGTCGCGATCGACTCGGGGAGGGCGAAGAAGGCCCGGTAGGCCAGGCTGTTGCCGTCGATCAGGAACAGCTCCCCGGCGGCCTGGGCCGGGCTGGCGCCTCCCTTCGGCTTCGGCTTCGTCGCGGGCACGCACCCATCCTAGGACGGCGACCGCCGTTGCCGCCCGAACCCCCGGAACCCGCACCCTTGGCGCCTTCCCCCCGCATTGCGACCGAAACGCGCCACGGCCGGCGAACAGCGGCTCCGCCCACTCCGCCGCAACCCACGGCGGCGCCTTCCCGCCGCGATGCGCCCGAAACGCGCCACGGCCGGTCAGCGGCTCACCGATAGAGGAGCGCGCGGAGGGTCGCGGCGATCGCCTTCGGATTCGAGGTCAGCTGCCGGTGAGTGACACGAATCACGCGATACCCGAGCACCGCCAGGCGCGCATCCCGGGCACGGTCCCGCTCGAAGGCCCGGCGCGTCCGGTGATGGCGAAACCCGTCCGTCTCGACGATCAACCCGCGCTCGCGCCAAAGGAAGTCGACCTCGAAGGCGCCGACTCGCACGTTGGTCTCCGGCACCGCCAGGTGGTGCCTGCGGCAGAGTCGAATGAAGAGCCGCTCCAGCTCGCTTCGCGATCGGTCAGCCTCGAAGCCCGGCTGCGGACCGACATCGAGCCGCAGGATCTCGGCCCGGTCGACGGCGGCCTCGTACTGGTCGGCGGCCAGCGCCCGTCGAAGGTCCGCCAGGGTCCGAGCCGGAGTCGTCACGGTGATGCCGCGTTCGAGCAGCGCGTCCGCAAGCGCCAGGGTCGAGGAACGATGAACCGTGATCCCGCGCCGCCTCCTTCGGCCCGATAGCCCGGGAACCGTGACCTCGATCGGTCCGCTCGACTGCGCGCGGATCCCCCAGAGCGCCGCGGCGCTTCGATGGCTGAGTGCCGCGCCGGGCCCGCATGCCAGTACCGCCGCGAGCCACCGGCCCTCGGCGTCCAGATGTCGGTGGCCGACCGCGTAGACAGCCCGATGAACTCGATGGAGCCGTCCGGAGCGAACCCGGCGGGAGACCGCGCTCGAGCCCACGCCGGCGTGTGCGAGCTGGGCCAACGAGACCACGCCGCGCTGACGGCCCGCAACCCGGGCCACCGCCCGATCCCGCGCCTGGGCGCTTTTCGCTCGCATACCGACAGGAAGGCGCCATCAGGCGGATCGCGCCCCCTCGGGGGGGCGAGCCGGGGAGCGACCGCGATCGCGGTTGGTGACGCTTTTTGCCCGCGTAGCGGCTGAAAGGCGCCACGCGGCGAGGCTCGATCGGCTGCGATCCGGCGCCCCGTGCGGAGGGCCTTGCGAGTGCCGGGCGCATGCCGTGCATAAGATCCGCCGCGATGCCCGCCGTCCATTCGGTAAGCGCCCAGTTCTCGGTCACGGTGCGGGTCGAGCTCGACGCGCGCCAGGAGCCGCTCGGCAAGCTGACCGCCCAGATCGCCGAGGCGGGTGGCGCGCTCCAGGGCGTCGACCTGGTTCCCGGAGCCGGCGGCGAGGGCAAGCGGCTTCGCGAATTTACGATCGACGCTCGCGACCAGGCGCACTGGGAGGAGATCCTGCGAGCGATCGGCTCGACCCGGGGCGCCCGGGTGATCGGCTATGTGGATCGCACCCTCCAGATGCACAGGGGCGGCAAGATCGAACAGCACAACAAGTACCCGCTGAAGACCCGCGATGACCTCTCGATGGCCTACACGCCGGGCGTCGCGCGGGTCTGCCTGGCCATCGCGCGCACGCCGGAGGACGTCTACAATCTCACCACCAAGCGCAACATGGTCGCGGTGGTCACGGATGGCACCGCCGTGCTGGGCCTGGGCGACATCGGGCCGGCGGCGGCGATGCCGGTGATGGAGGGGACGGCCATCCTGTTCAAGGAGTTCGCCGGGGTCGATGCATTCCCGATTTGCCTCGATACCAGGGACGTGGACGAGATCGTGGAGACGGTGGTCCGCATCGCGCCCGGATTCGGCGGCATCAACCTGGAGGACATCGCCGCGCCGCGCTGCTT
>JBOGZB010000216.1:0-1929 GCA_050697175.1 Solirubrobacterales bacterium
CACCTCCTCCAGGAAGTTGTTGTGGGCGTTGAAGAAGAACGAGAGGCGGGGGGCGAATGAGTCCACGTCGAGACCCCGCTCGATCGCCTGCTCGACGTAGGTGAAGCCGTCCTTGAGCGTGAAGGCGAGCTCCTGGCGGGCGGTCGAGCCGGCCTCGCGGATGTGGTATCCGGAGATCGATATCGGATGCCAGCGGGGCATCTGGAGCGCGCACCACTCGACCATGTCGGTGACCAGGCGCATGGCGGGATCGATCGGGAAGCACCACTCCTTCTGAGCGATGTACTCCTTCAGGATGTCCGTCTGGATCGTCCCCCCGAGCGAGGCGGGTGGGATGCCCTGCTCCTCGGCGGCGACGACGTAGAAGGCGAGGATGATCGCGGCGGGGGCGTTGATCGTCATCGAGGTCGTGACCCGGTCGAGCGGGATCCCGGCGAACAGCTCGATCATGTCGTCCGCGGTGTCGATCGCCACCCCCTCGACGCCCACCTCGCCGAGCGAGCGGCCGTGGTCGGAGTCGAGGCCCATCAGGGTCGGCATGTCGAACGCGGTCGAGAGGCCGGTCTGGCCGTGGTCGAGCAGGTAGCGGAACCTCTCGTTGGTCTCGGAGGCGCTCCCGAACCCCGCGAACTGGCGCATCGTCCAGAGCCGGCCCCGATACATCGAGGGATACACCCCCCGCGTGTAGGGATACTCGCCGGGATAGCCGAGGTCGCGCTCCGGGTCCCAATCGGCGAGGTCGTCCTCGGTGTAGAGCGGCTTGACGGGCTCGCCCGAAACCGTCTCGAACGACCCCTCGCGCTCGGCCTGCTTCGCGTAGACCTCGTTCATCCACTCGTGCGCGCGTCGCTTGGATCCGGGCTCGACGGCCATGCCGGAAGTCTAGATGCGGCGCTGGGCGGCTCGTTCAGCGATCGAGCAGCCGGGCCAGGGGCGCCCGCTGGGCAGCCGGCCGCCTGCGGGCGAGCATCGTGCCCATCCCCCCCACCGCGGCGGCCACCACGGTCGCACCGACGATCGTCAGGCGCCGGCCGAGCTTCTCGAAGCGCATCACACGCCAGCCTTCGGCGTCGGCGATCCGGGCGAGCTCGGGGTCGGGGTTGACCGCCACCGGGCTCCCGACGGCACGGAGCATCGGCAGGTCCGAGGCGGAGTCGGAGTACGCCCACGACGAGTCGAGGTCCACCTCGTGGAGCGCCGCGAAGTCGCGCATCGCCTCGACCTTGCCCTCGCCGTAGACGAACGGCTCGACGATCCCGCCGGTCAGCACCCCGTCGGGATCGACCTCGTAGCTGGTCCCGATCCCGCCGTCCATGTCGAGCACGACGGCGAGGATCTCGACCAGCGCGTTGCCGGCGGCGGAGACGATGAACGTCGCCCGGCCGGCGTCCTGGTGGGCCCGCACCTCGTCGAGCATCGGCGGGTAGATCCGCGGTAGGACGCCGGCCAGCAGGTCCGGGCCCATGCGGGCGATGTCGCGCTCGGGAACCCCGGCGAGGAGCTCCTTGACCTGGGAGAGGACCTCTGCGGTTCGCTCGTCGGTCGATCCCCAGAGGCGAAACCGCAGGTGCTCGAGCCCCCAGCGCGCCAGCAGCGGCCGGCTCACCATCCCGGCTCGATAGGCGGCGCGCGCGAAGTGCATGCCGCTCGAGCCCGCCATCAGCGTGCGATCGAGGTCGAAGAAGGCGGCGGCTTTGGTCACGCGGCTCAGGCTAGCCGAGCGCCCGCGGCGCCTCGCATGAGTCCGCTCGAATCGAGCGGCGGGCGCGGGGGACGGCTAGGCCCCGTTGACCTCGAGCACGATCGCGTCGCCCTGGCCGCCGCCGGAGCAGATCGCAGCGCACCCGAGCCCGCCGCCGCGGCGGCGAAGCTCGTGGATCAGCGCCCCCACGATCCGGGCGCCCGAGGCGCCGATCGGGTGGCCGAGCG
>JBOGZB010000217.1:0-2781 GCA_050697175.1 Solirubrobacterales bacterium
TGATGAAGAACATCGAGCGGATGGGCGACCAGTGCGTCAACATCGCGAAGCTGATCCCGATCGCGGGCCACGAGCCGCCGGCCGACGAGGAGCTGCTCGGCTACCTGGTCTCGATGGGCAAGGCGATCCGCGTCCAGATCCGGCAGGCCAAGCGGGCCTTCGCCGAGCGCGACGTCGAGATGGCGCGCGACCTGGTGCGCGAAGACGACGTGATCGACGACCTCAATCGAGATTGCTTCCAGCGCGCGATCGAGATCGGCGACGAGATCGACCGGCGCGAGTGGGCGATGACGATGATGCTCGTGGCTCGCGCGCTCGAGCGGATCGGCGACAATGCTGTAGACGTCGGCGAGCAGGTCGCCTTCCTCGTCACCGGCCTGTTCCGCGAGTTCGAGGACGCCTCGCACCCGAACGGTGAGCCCGCGACCCACCCGAGCGAGGCCCCCGAGGCCTGAGGCGGGGCTGCCGCGCCGGCCCGCGCTCAGAAGCGCTTGATCATCAGGCCGTTGAGGATGTCCATCGCCTGTCGGGTGCGGTCGATCGAGTCCTCGAGCCCCTGGTAGACGTCCTTCCAGCGGATCACGACCATCGGGTCGATCCCGCCCTCGAACAAGGACGCCAGCGCCTCGCGGTAGATCCGGTCGCCCTCGTGCTCGAGCCGCCGGACCTCGGGACCCTCGCGCTCGAGCGCGTCGGCGTCGCCGACGCTGCCGAGCGCGCGCCCCATCGCCCGGGTCGAGTCTCGGACCACGGCCGCGAGCTGCTGGGCCTGCTCCATCGGCGCCTCGATCCCGTACGCGGCGAGATCCTCCGAGGCCTCCTCGATCTCGTCGACCACGTCGTCGATCGCCTCCGCCAGGGCGTGGATGTCGCCGCGCGTGGCGGCGGCGATCCGGGTGCGGTTCAGCAGATGGATGATCTGCCGGGTGATCCGATCGCCCTCCTGCTCGCAGCGCGTTATCTCGCCGGTCAGGCCGGGGTTCTCGGGCCAGGACATGAGCAGCTCGTGGGCGCGCTCCCCGGCCTCGCGCATGTTGTCCCCCGCCTGCGCGAACAGATCCACGAAGTCACTGCGCGACGCCAGCCCGCCCGACCCGTTGCGGCGCCGCCTTGCGCCCATCATCGGGCCGCTCCGCCCCGTGCGTCGCCGCGGGCACGCCGAACATCCGCCTCGGCGGGTGAGTCATCCTGCATTCGCGCCAAGTCTGGCCGTCGTCTCGCCGCAGCGGGTCAAGCGGCCGTGAACCGGATGTGAACGGATTGTTACCGCGTCGAGCGGCAAAGGAGGTCGGGCCTATCCGTCGGGTCTGAGAAGATCGGTTTCCACGTGCTGTGCGCCGCGATCGACATCGGCTCCAACACCACGCGGGTGCTGGTCGCCGAGCCGCAGGAGGGCCAGCTCCGCAAGGTCATGGAGCAGCGTGCCTACACGCGGATCGGCAAGGCGTCCCAGCACGACGGCGCGATCGATGCCGACAAGGTCGGCGAGGTGGCCGAGGTCGTGGCCACGCAGGTGCGCCTGGCCGAGGAGCTCGGGGCGGAGGCGATCCGCACCGTGGCGACCGCGGCGATCCGCGAGGCGGTGAACCGCGACGAGGTGGTGTCGGAGATCGACCGGGTCGCGGGTGTGGAGGTCGAGGTCCTGAGCGAGCACGAGGAGGGGCGGCTGGCGTTCATCGGCGCGACCAAGACGCTTGGGCATCCGGTCGAGGGCGAGATCGGGGTCGTGGACGTCGGTGGCGGCTCGTCGGAGGTGATCATCGGGACGGTGAGCAAGGGGCTGCGCTCGGTGCAGTCGTTCAAGATCGGCTCGGGGATGCTCGCCGAGGAGTTCCTGGCCAACGACCCCCCGTCGGCAGCCGAGCTCCGCGCCGTCCGGGACCACATCTCCGACGTCTTCGCCGGGGTGGAGTTCGAGCAGCCGGGCCAGGCGGTCGCCGTCGGTGGCAGCGCCACCTCGCTGCGCACCCTGGTGGGAGCCGTCCTCGAGTACGAGACGCTGGAGCGGGCGGTCCGGGTGCTGACCGGTGCTCCGATCCTCGAGGTCGCCAAGCGCTTCGAGCTCGACCCGCGCAGGGTTCGCATCCTGCCGACCGGCGTGCTGATCCTCGAGAAGATCTCGGAGCTGCTCGGCCAGCCGCTCCAGATCGGCAAGGGCGGCCTGCGCGAGGGGGTCATCCTGGAGCTCCTGAACGGCGCCGCGAACGGCGCCCCGCAGGCACTCGCGGCTTAGACGGCCGGACGGGCGGGACCCCAATACGAGCGGTAGGCTCCGGCCGGTATGGCCAGGGCTCGACCGATCGACGGACTGGGGGCCGAGGAGCCGTACGCCTCAGCAGCGGCGAAGATCGTCGCGGTGCGGGCGCGGGAGGTCGCCGATCATTCGGAGGGCGTCCTCGACGTCGCCGAGATCGACCACGTCCACGACATGCGGGTGGCGACGCGGCGGCTGCGCGCTGCGCTCGAGGTCTTCGAGCCGTGCTTCCCCGCTCCGCAGTTCGCCGAGGCTCTCGCCGAGGTGAAGGCGATCGCCGACGCGCTCGGGGAGCGGCGTGATCGTGACGTCACGATCGCTGCCCTGGACGGGTTCGCCGAGAGCCTCGCCTCGCCGGATCGGCGGGGCGTCGCGAGCCTGATCGAGCGCCTCGCCGGCGAGCAGTCGGAGGCGAACGCCGCACTCGAGGCATTCGTGAGCCCCGAGCGCCTCGCGGCGCTCTCGGAGCGGCTCTTCGAGCTCGTGGTTGAGGCAGAGGTGCTCGCCGGAAGTGGGCATCCGTGAAG
>JBOGZB010000218.1:0-4129 GCA_050697175.1 Solirubrobacterales bacterium
TATCCGCTCCGCCTCGCGCGCGAGGCGGAGCGGATAGGGTCGCGGCCCATGGGACGCTGGGGCCTGACGCTGCCGCTGCCGAACCTGCCCCTGCGCGATCACGAGGCGCTCGTCTGCGCCGCCGAGGAAGCCGGCTACACCGATCTGTGGACCGGCGAAACGCAGGGGCCCGACGGCTTCACCCCGCTGGCGCTCGCCGCCGCGTGGACCGAGCGGATCCGCCTCGGGACCGGCGTGGTCGGGGTGTTCACCCGCGGGCCGGCGCTGCTGGCCCAGCAGGCCACCGCGCTGTCGGACGCGAGCAACGGCAGGTTCGTGCTAGGGCTCGGCGCCTCGTCGGACCGGATCGTCGAGGGCTGGAACCAGATGCCGTTCTCGAAGCCGCTGACCAAGATCGCCGGCACGCTCGACTTCCTCGACGCGGCCTTCGCCGGCGAGCGGACCTCGACCGGCTTCAAGCTCGAGAAGGCCCCGGCCGAGCCGGTGCCGGTCGTGCTCGCGGCGTTGCGCGGAAAGATGCTGCGCCTCGCGGTCGAGCGGGCCGCCGGCGCGTTCACCAACTTCCTGCCGCTGGCGGGCCTGCCCCAGGTGGCGGCGGAGCTCGACGGCGCCCCCGACGGGTTCGAGCTCTTGTGTCGCTTCTTCTGCCTGCCCGGTGAGCGCGAGCAGGTGGAGCCGCTGGCTCGGTTCATGTTCGCCTCCTACATCACCGTCCCGGTCTACGAGGCCTTCTTTCGCTGGCTCGGGTACGGGGAGCGGATCGACCCGATGGTCGACGCATGGAGGGCGAAGGACCGTGAGGGCGCGATCGCCGCGGCGCCGTGGGACGTGATCGAGGACACCTTCGTGTTCGGCGACCCCGACCAGATGCGCGAGCGACTCGACGCCTACGTCGAGGGGGGGATCACGCTCCCGATCCTGACCCCGATCACGCCTCCTGAGCGTCTCGGCGAGGCGATCGACGCCCTGGCGCCGGCTGCCTAGCCGGCCCGGCGGGCCATGCTGAGCGCGAACAGACCCTCGGGGTCGGTCCACCAGCCGACCATCTCGAGCCCGACGCGCGCGTAGGTGCGCTCCAGCTCGGCGCGTGTGAACTTGGCCGAGATCTCGGTCCTCATCTCCTCCCCCGGCGCGAAGTCGACCTCCATCCCGAGGTCGCGGACGTTGACCGCCTGCCGGCTCAGCGAGCGCAGGCGGATGTCGATCCACGAGTTCTCCTCGTCCCAGAACGCGACGTGCTCGAAGCCGTCGGGGTCGAAGTTCGAGCCGAGCTCGCGGTTCAGGACCCGCAGGACGTTCTTGTTGAACTCGGCCGTCACCCCGGCGGAGTCGTTGTAGGCGCCCTCGAGCCGGGCGCGGTCCTTGACCAGATCGGTCCCGAGCAGGAACCGGTCCCCCGGGTACATGAGCGAAGCGATCCTGGCCAGGAAGGAACGGCGGGTCGCCGGATAGAAGTTGCCGATCGTCCCGCCCAGGAACGCGAACATGCCGCCCTCCTCGCGGGGCACGCGCTCGAGATGGATCTCGTAATCGCAGACGACGCCGTGGACCCTCAGGCCGGGGTACTCGGCGATCAGCTTGGCGGCGGTCTCCCGAGTGATCTCCTCGGAGATGTCCACCGGCACATAGGTCTCCAGCGAGTCCGCTTCGCGCATCGCGTCGAGCAGCACGCGGGTCTTGGTCGCCGAGCCCGATCCGAGCTCGATCAGCGAGTCGCATCCCGCGGCCTCGACGATCTCAGACGCGCGGTGTTCGAGGATCGCGCGCTCGGCCCGGGTCGGGTAGTACTCGGGCAGCCCCGTGATCCGCTCGAAGAGGCGCGATCCGCGCTCGTCGTAGAAGTACTTCGGCGGCAGCTCCTTGAACGGGCTCGAGAGCCCCTCGCGGACGTCGACGTCCAGGTACTCGGTCGCGGCCCCCTCGGGAAGATGGACCTCGATCGTGATCTGCTCTGTCGCGGTGCCGTTCATTCCCTCTCCTAGCTGACCGCTTCGGCGGGGATTCGTTTCACGCCTGCGATATCCGGAGCCGAACCGATCATTCGCCGACCGCCTCAGTCGTCCTTCGCGCATCGAAGACCCGAGAAGATCTGCCTGCGCTCAGGGAGGTCCCAGTTTCGGAAGCTGGGCCGGATCACGTTGCGGCGCGTGGCCCAGGACCCGCCGCGAAGCACCTTGTGGGCAGCGCCGAAGAACACCTCCGAGTACTCCGCGTAGGGGAAGGCGCGAAAGCCCTCATAGGCGGTGAAGTCCGAGCTCGTCCACTCCCAGACGTCGCCGAGCATCTGAACCGCGCCGCAATCGGAAGGCGCGTCGGAGAAGGAGCCCGCCGGAGCGCATCCGAACGACAGCAGGTCGAGGTTGGCGCGGTCGCGATCGGCGCCCCTGGCCGCCGCCTCCCACTCGGGCTCCGTGGGCAGGCGCTTTCCCGCCCAGCTGGCGAATCCGTCGGCCTCGTGCCAGGAGACGTGGACGACCGGCTCGGACGGATCGATCGGCGCGCTCGCACCCATCGCGGATCGCAGCCACCCCCCCTCCCCATCCGCCTCCCAGTAGAGCGGCGGCTCGGCTCCCGCGTCGCGCAGGTACTCGGCGTATGCGCCGTTGGTGACCGGGGCCCGATCGATCCAGAACGGCCCGAGCTCGACCGGGTGGCGCGGGCGCTCGTTGTCATAGGCGAACCCGTCCGGCGCGGCGCCGATCTCGACCGACCCGCCCTCTACCCGGACCATCTCGGGCCCGTCGAGGCAGGGGTCGCCGCCCGCCGGCACCACCTCGACCGGCTCGTATCCATCGACCATCTGGAGGAGCTGGAGCATCGTCTCGTTGTGCTGGTGCTCGTGCGCGATCAGGAGCTCGTACACGAAGCCCCCGGCGAGCAGTGGGTCGTTGGTGGACTCGAAGTCGATCCCGGCGAGCACCTCCAGGGTGCGCTCCCGAACCTGGTCGAGGTAGCCGCCGAGGTCGTCGCCGTGCAGGATCGGCAGCTCGCCCCGGGTCGAACGCGGGTTCTCGATCGCGTCGTAGAACCGTCCGAGCTCGCCGTGAAGCGGATCCAGCTGCCCGACCGTCTGCACCAGCCACAGCTCCTCGAAGTTCGCGATGTGGCCCAGGTCCCAGGAGAGCGGGCTGAGGATCGGCGAGTAGACACGGTTGAGCTCGTCGTCGGACAGGGGCTCGACGAGCTGAAGCGTGCGTCGCCGCGCCTCCTCCAACCGCTCGGCGATCTGCTCACGGGGGCTGACCTGGGTGGGCGCCGGAATGAGAAGAGGCTACTCGACGAATAAGCTCCCGCGCCGATGCGAATCGAGGGCTCGAGCGCGCTGGTGGCCGGAGGAGCGTCCGGGCTGGGCGCCGCCACGGCGCGGGCCCTGCACGAGGCCGGAGCCCGGGTCGTGATCTGCGACCTGAATCCCGAGAAGGGCGAGGCGCTGGCCTCCGAGCTCGGCGAGCGAGCCGAGTTCGTCGAGGCGAACGTGATGGAGCCCGAGCCCGTGCAGGCGGCGGTCGACGCCGCCGCCGGCGCCGACGGCGGCCTGCGGATCTCGGTGTGCTGCGCGGGGATCGGCTGGGCCCAGCGGACGGCCGGCAAGCAGGGCCCCCACGACCTGGAGATCTTCCACAACGTGATCAAGGTCAACCTGATCGGCACCTTCAACGTCCTGCGCCTGGCCGCCGCGTCGATGGTCGACAACGAGCCCGACGCCGGAGCGGAGCGGGGCGTCTGCATCAACACCGCCTCGATCGCCGCCTTCGACGGCCAGATCGGCCAGATCGCCTACGCCTCCTCGAAGGCCGGCGTCGTCGGGCTCACGCTGCCGGCCGCCCGCGACCTGGCCGCCGTCGGGGTGCGGGTGGTGACGATCGCCCCCGGCACGTTCGACACGCCGATGCTGGCCCTCCTGCCCGAGTCGCAGCGCCAGGCGCTCGCCGCCGGCATCCCGTTCCCGTCCCGGCTGGGGGACCCGGCCGGCGACTACGCCGCCCTCGTCGAGCACATCGTCCGCAACAGCTACCTCAACGGCGAGACCATCCGGCTCGACGGGGCGCTGCGGATGCCGCCGAAGTAGGCGCAGGCCGACTCAGAGGGCGATTCCGCCGCCGAGGACGGTGTCTCCCCGGTACAGGGC
>JBOGZB010000219.1:0-5105 GCA_050697175.1 Solirubrobacterales bacterium
GACGACCCCGCCGGCTGGGAGCTCGTGCGCGAGGTCTACCCGCGCACCGGCAGGGCGCGGATCGTCGGCTTCACGGGCCCGCCCGGGGTCGGCAAGAGCACCCTGATCGGGGCGCTGACCGCCGAGCTGCGGAGCGCGGGGCGCGAGGTCGGCGTCCTGTCGATCGACCCCTCGAGCCCGTTCACGCAGGGCGCCATGCTCGGCGACCGGATCAGGCTCGCCGATCACTTCCTCGATCCGGGCGTCTTCATCCGCTCGATGGCCACCCGTGGGTCGCTGGGAGGCCTCGCCGAGGCGGCGCTCCAGGCGGCCCTGCTGATGGACGCGTCGGGCAAGGACGACGTGCTGCTCGAGACGGTGGGAGTCGGTCAGGGCGAGATCGACATCGTCGACCACGCGGACACGATCGTGCTGGCGTTGATGCCGGGCTCAGGCGACTCGGTGCAGGCCCTGAAGGCCGGCGTGATGGAGATTCCCGATGTGATCGCGGTCAACAAGGCCGACCACCCGCTCGCCGACACGATGATCCGCGAGGTGCGTGGCGCGCTGGCGCTCGGGCCGCAGGGCCCGTGGAAGGTTCCCGTGGTGCGCACCGAGGCGCTCAAGGGGGAGGGGATCGCCGAGCTGCTCGAGCGGATCGACGCCCACCGAGAGCACATCGTGGAGAACGGCACCCTCGTCGAACGGCGGGCCCGTAACCTGCGTGCCGAGGTGCTCGGGATAGCCGCCGCGCGGCTTCGCCGTCGCCTCGACGACCGAGCCGTCAGCGACCCCGAATGGGAGCGGCTGCTCGAACGCGTCGTCGGTCGCGAGACCGACCCGGCGACCGCCGCGCGGGAGCTCCTCGAGAAGGCCGGCCTCGACCGAGGGCTCGCCGGCCTAGAAGGCTCCGGCTGACCAGTCGAACGGAGCCGAGCCGGCTCCCGCCGTCCCCGGTCCGTCGGTGGCCACGATCACGCGGGTGCGGCGCCCCCGCGCTCCTCGCTGCACCCGGACCTCGGACCACTGCGCGCAGGGCGCAAAGGCGTCGGCGAGCTGCACGGCGAGGCGGGAGGGCTCTCGTCTTCTAACGCTCGATTTCCTCTCCATCGGTCCCCCTAAGAGAAGGTTGCAGTGACCGCGTCGGACTGTACGCGCGCCCGCGGCCGGAATCGCCGGATCGGCGACGATCAAGTCCCAAAATGGGGAAATCGGGGCGTGCGCTCCGGGCGCGACCCCCGGCGACCGGGCGGCGCCGACGCCTAGCAGCCGAGCTGGCGGGCGATCACCATCTGCTGGACCTCATCGGTCCCCTCGCCGATCGTGAGGATCTTTGCATCGCGATATAAGCGGCACACGGGGTACTCCTCGATGTAGCCGTATCCGCCGTGGATCTGGACCGCCTCCTCGGCGGCCCGCACGGCCAGCCTCCCGGTGGCGAGCTTGGCCTGCGCCGCGGTCAGCGTGAACGACTCGCCCCGGTCCTTCTGCAGCGCCGCCTTGTAGGTCAGCAGGCGGGCCGCCTCGATCTCGGCCGAGAGGTCGGCGATCTTCATCTGGATCGCCTGGAACTTCGAGATCGGCTGTCCGAACGCCCGCCGCTCCTTGGCGTAGGAGATCGCCTCGTCCAGCGCCCCCTGGGCGAGCCCGACCCCCATCGCCGCGACCCCGATCCGCCCTCCGTCGAGGATCTGGAGAAACTGCTTGAACCCCTCGCCGCGCCGCCCGAGCAGGCTCGACTCCGGCACCCGGCACTCGTCGAAAGCGAGCGGGCGGGTGTCGGAAGCGTTCCAGCCCATCTTGCGGTAGGGCTCGCCGGGCTCGTACCCGGGTGTCCCGTTCGGGACGATGATGTTCGAGATCTCCCCGTCGCCGGTCCGCGCCGTGATCGTCACGCAGCCCGAGATCTCGGTCCCGGCGTTGGTGATGAACTGCTTGGCGCCGTCGATCACCCACTCGCCGTCGTCGAGGCGGGCGCGCGTGCGGGTCGCGCCGGCGTCTGAGCCCGCCTCGGGCTCCGTGAGGCCGAACGCCGCGAGCCGGCGGCCGGCGCAGAGCTCCGGCAGCCACTCGGACCTCTGCTCGTCGGTGCCCCACAGGTGGATCGGCATCGTGCCGAGCGACGTGTGGGCGGCCATCGTGATGCACACCGACGAGTCGATCCGCGCCAGCTCCTCGACCGCCAGCGCGTAGGACAGGGTGTCGCCGCCGCCCCCTCCGTACTCCTCTCCGAACGGGATCCCCATCAGTCCGAGCTCGCCGAGCTTGGCGACTATCTCGTAGGGAAAGGCCTTGGTGCGGTCGAGCTCGTAGGCGACCGGCGCGACCTCGGCGCGCGCGAACTCGCGAACCGTGTCCCGCAGCAGGCGCTGCTCGTCTGAGAGCTCGAAGTCCAAGCCGGCGAGATGCTAGCCGCGCGCCGTGCCCCGGCGCAGCGGGCCCGCGGCTCTAGGAGCGCTCGCCGGCCAGATCTCCCGCCAGCGAGACGATCAGCCGGACGCCGAAACCGGTCGGGCCCGTGCCGACGTAGGCGCGGCCGACGTCCCATGCCGTCCCCGCGATGTCCAGGTGGGCCCAGGGGCGGCCGTCGACGAACTCCTCGAGGAACGAGCCCGCATAGAGGGCCGACGCCTTGCGCTTCGCCGACGCGTTGGTCAGGTCCGCGACCGTGCCGCGGGTCAGCTCCTTGTACTCGTCGTGGAGCGGCAGGCGCCAGGCGAGCTCCCCGGTTCGCTCCGAGGCCTCGGCGACTCGCCCGGCCCAGGCGTCGTCGTTGGAGATCAGCCCGGCGTAGGTCGAGCCGAGCGCGACCACGACGCCTCCGGTCAGGGTGGCGATGTCGAGCACTCGGTCGGCCTCGAGGTCGCGCACGCAATAGTTCAGCGCGTCGGCGAGGATCAATCGGCCCTCGGCGTCGGTGTTGTTGACCTCGACGGTTCGCCCGTTGAGCTGGGTGATGATGTCGCCGGGCTTGGTCGCCGACCCGCTCGGCATGTTCTCGGTCGCCGGCACGCAGGCGACGACCGAGATCGGGAGGCCGAGCTCGGCGATCGCCGCGACCGCCTCGAGGACCGCCGCCCCGCCCGACATGTCCATCTTCATCTCCTCCATCTTCGCCGCCGGCTTGATCGAGATCCCGCCGGTGTCGAAGGTGACCGCCTTGCCGACCAGGCCGAGTATCTCGCCGCCCGCCGCGCCGCCCGAGTAACGAAGGACGATCAGCCGAGGCTCGGTGACGCTTCCCTTGGCGACCGCCACCAGCCCGCCCATGCCGCGGCCCTCGATCTCGGCCCGATCGAGGGCCTCGGCGCTGACGCTCTCGTGGGCGTCGGCGATCTCGAAGGCCCGCTCGGCGAGGTAGGCCGGGGTGACGACGTTCGAGGGCAGCGCCTGGAGCTCGCGGGCGCGGTTCGCCCCCTCGGCCGAGACGCGGGCCTCGTCGGCCGCGGCTTCCACGGCTGCCGCACGGTCCCCGGCCGCGATCAGCAGCCGCTCGAGCTCGGGGGGCGGTGGATCCTCGGGGTCGTGGGATTTGAACCGGTCGAAGCGAAACGACCCCATCACGACGCCGTCGACGATCGCGGCGGCCAGCTCCGCCGCCGTGGCACCGCCGCCGGCCTCGGGCAGCGCCCAGGCGAGTGACTTGGCCCGGTAGCGGCGGGCCTGGGCCACGGTGAGCGCCGCCACGACGCGCATCCGTTCCGGATCGAGGTCGGTCTCGGGGCCCAGCCCGACGACGAGGACGCGGCGTCGCTCGTCGGGGCGGAGCAGGGTCAGCTTCTTGAAGGCGCCTCGGACGTCGCCGGCACCGGCGACCCCGCGGTGTGGCTCGCCGAGCTCCCCGCCCTCGAACAGCCCCAGGGCCTCCAGATCGGCTTCCGCCGCGCCGAGCGGCCCGCTGGTCACCTCGATGCGCACGGTCGGCGAGTCTAGATCCAACGGGGCCGGACGGCGCGGCGGCCGCGACTCGACCGGGTCTGGCTAGGATTGGCGGGCGGATCCCCCTCGGCCCTCCCGGGCCGCCGACCTCGAAGAAAGGCCCAGGCTCAGATGTCGCAGTCAGTCGTCCTCGGAATCGCTCGGACCCCGTTCGGCAAGATGGGTGGGGCGCTGTCCTCGCTCGGCGCGACCGAACTGGGACGCGCGGCGATCGTGTCCGCCCTGGAGCGCTCGCGGGTCGAGCCGGCGCAGGTGGAGGCCGTGATCTACGGCCAGGTGCTCCAGGCGGGACAGGGCCAGATCCCGTCGCGCCAGGCCCAGATCAAGGCGGGAATCCCGCGCGAGGTCCCATCGGAGACCGTGAACAAGGTCTGCGCTTCGGGAATGCGCACGATCGGGCTCGCCGACCAGGCGATCCGCGCCGGCGACCTGGGGATCGCGGTGACCGGCGGCATGGAGTCGATGAGCCAGGCTCCGTACCTGCTTCCGGGGGCGCGATTCGGCTTTCGGATGGGCGACGTGACGGCGATCGACGCGATGACCCACGACGGGCTCACGAACCCGTTCACGGAGAAGCAGATGATCAACGAAGCCTCCGAGGTCTCGAACGAGCTCGAGATCACCCGGGTCGACATGGACCGCTTCGCCGCCCGTTCGCACCAGCTCGCGGCGAAGGCGACCGACGAGGGCCTCCTCGCCGAGGAGATCACGACCGTCAAGGTGAAGCGCAAGAAGGAGGAAGTCGAGGTGGCCGCCGACGAGGCGATCCGGGCCGAGACCACGGTCGAGGTGCTCGCCAAGCTCAGGGCGGTGGGCGGCGACGACGCCACCCACACGGCGGGCAACTCGCCGGGCGTCAACGACGGCGCCGGGGCCATCGTCGTCGCCTCGGAGGAGTGGGCCAAGCGCGAGGGCAGGACGCCGATCGCCCGGGTGCTCTCCTACGGCGCGGTGGCCGACGACTTCGCCTACCTCGCGCGTACCCCGGCGAAGGCCGCCGTGCAGGCTCTGGAGCGAATCGGCAAGACACCCTCCGAGGTCGATCTGTGGGAGATCAACGAGGCGTTCGCCTCGGTCGCGATCAACTCGGTGCGGATGCTCGAGATCGACGACGAGAACGTGAACGTGAACGGCGGCGCGATCGCGCTCGGCCACCCGATCGGCGCCTCGGGCGCCCGGATCGTGGG
>JBOGZB010000220.1:0-3783 GCA_050697175.1 Solirubrobacterales bacterium
GGATCGGGGTCTGGATCCGGATCCGGGTCGGGCTCCGTCTCCGGGGCCGGCAGCTGCGCGGCGACCTCGGCCTCGGGCTCGGGCTCGGGGGTCGCGGCCCATTCCTCATCCTCGCCGCGCTGGTCCGCGTCGCCCTCGCCGATCGAAAGCCCGTCGGCGAGCAGGATCTCGTCGGCGGTCGATCTCAGGTCCGAGCCCAGGTGGCCGCAGGCGGCGTCGGCGAGGATCGCCCGGGTCAGATCCTCGACGGTCACGGTCGTCTCGGCCGCGCTCGGCAGCTCTTGGCGCGCTGCGGCCGGCTCGCCGCTCCAGAGCTCGCGCTCGAGAGCCAGTCCTCGGTCGATCACGGACTTGATCTGCCCGCGCTGTCCCGGCTCGGCGCAGAGCGCGGCGACCCGGATCGAGAGGTCCAGGCTGGCGGGGCCGCCCCCCTCGAGCAGGAACCGGAGGGTCAACAGGTAGTCGTTGAGCGCTTCGAGAGCCATCCCTCGTTCGAGCCCGGCCTCGAAACGGGAGATCGCTCGGGGAAGGGCGCCCCCCGGGCCGCTTGCCGGGCGAGCCAGTGCGGCCCGATAGGCGAGGGCGCGCGAGAAGGCGACGAGATCCCCGAGCTCCTGCTCGGCGAGGCGATACCCGCCGGGCCGCGAGCGGCCGCTGCCGGTGGCGATCCGGCGCCAGCGGTTGGCACCGGCCCGGGTCCATGCGTAGGGGCCCAGGCTGACGCTGCCTGACTTGAAGAGGCGAAGGGTCGTGATCAGCTGGCGAAACGCCTCGACCGCCCGCGCGCCCGCGTCGGGCCTGGGCTCGTGGTCGTCGGAGTCGGGCTCCCCGGCGCTGACCCGGGTCGCCGCCAGGAAGACGGGCTCCCAGCCGGCAGCGCCGACCCCTTCGGAGGTCCGCGCCTCGGCGGGCACCTCGACGGTGTCGGCCCGCACGATGGTCGCGGTGGCGAGCTCCAGCCGCGTGATCGGAAGCTGAAGGCCGCGAATCTGGACCACGACCTCGATCTCGTCCTCGGTCACCTCGCCACCCGCCTCGAGCTCGGTGATCGCCCCGGTCAGGCGCTTGGGGTCGAGCGAGAAGTCGGTCGACCCGTCCCAGAGCCGGCACAGGAAGACGACGCCCGCGAGCTCGCCGCGAGCTCGCGGATCCGAGGGAACGGCTACCCCGGTCAGCTCCAGATACGGGACGGCCAACCCGGCAGACTCGAGCGCCGCGCAGCCGGATCCGAACGAGTCGAGGTCGTTGAGCGCCGAGGAGTTGTCGCGGATGAACCTCGCGGTCAGCGGGACGTACTGCGGCATCGCGGTGCCACCGCCGGCCTCCTCGACGTCGTACGGGACCTGGCGGCCGGCGGCGACAAGCTCGCGCAGTCGCTCGGCCGCGTCGGCGGACATCTCCTTGAGGGCCTCTCGTACGACCAGGTCGCGCATTCCGGCACGCTTCGCGCGAGCGTCCGGCACTCCTTCACTGCAAACGGAGTTGCAGGCCCGGCGTCAGGCTACGGCGACCGCGGAATCGTGATGGCGCTCGCTCTCCAAGAGCCATCGGCGCCCGTACGTGCGCATGTCCTCGATCAGCGGCACCAGCGCCTTCCCCTTCTCGGTGAGCGCGTACTCGACCCGGGGCGGCACCTCGGGATAGGTGCGCCGCTCGACGATCCCCTGGTCCTCGAGCGCCCGCAGGCGCAGCGAGAGCGTCCTCGGGCTGATCCCGTTCAGCGATCGCTCGAGCTCGCAGAAGCGTTGACTCCCGCCGGTCAGATCACGAATCACGAGGAGGGTCCACTTGCCGGAGATGATCTCCGCGCAACAGCCGACTGGGCAGGGATTGTCAGTCATCAACTTCGGGCCGCGAGCGGGAGCCGCAATCCGCGGTCTCCCCAGCCGCCGAAGCCGAGTATAGCTCAAGACTTTACGAACTGAAGTGGCTTCTCGGGGTCGTCCTCGCCGCCGATCACCTGCTCGATGCCGCTCGCTCGCTGACCCTGCGCGGCGAGCATCAGCTTGAAGTCGTGGGCGCTCGAGGCGACCTCGAGAGCGGTCTTCTCGTCGATCTCGCCCCTGGTCACGTGGCCCAGCAGCGCCTGGTCGAATGTCTGCATGCCGTAGTAGGCGCCCTCGGCGATCACCTCGGTGATCCGGCCGGTCTCCTGGGGGTTGATGATCAGGTCCTGGATCCTGCCGGTGACCGTCATCACCTCGCAGACCGCGATCCGGCCGTCGCCGGTCGCGCGGGGGACGAGTCGCTGGGAGACCGCTCCCCGCAGCGTCGCGGCCAGCATCACCCTCGCCTGCTGCTGGAGATGCGGCGGGAAGAAGTCGATGATCCGGTTGATCGTCTCGGAGGCGTCCAGGGTGTGGAGCGTGGAGAGGACGAGGTGGCCGGTCTCGGCCGCCGACAGAGCCGTGCGAACCGTCTCCTCGTCGCGCATCTCGCCGATCAGGATCACATCGGGGTCCTGGCGCAGGACCCTGCGCATCGCCCTCGCGAAGCTCTCGGTGTCCGAGCCGACCTCGCGCTGGTTGATGATCGAGCGCTTGTCGCGGTGCAGGTACTCGATCGGATCCTCGAGCGTCACCACGTGCCGCGGCCGACTCGAGTTGATCTGGTCGATCATCGCCGCGAGGGTCGTCGACTTGCCCGACCCGGTGGTCCCGGTCAGGAGAACGATCCCTCGAGGGTCCTCGGCGAGCTTGCGGATCACGTCCGGCAGCCCGAGATCGTCGATCGTGCGGACCTGGTAGGGAATCGCGCGGCAGGCGATCGAGACGTGGCCACGCTGCCGGAAGGCATTGACGCGAAACCGCGACAGCCCCTGGATCTCGTAGGAGAAGTCGGCCTCCCCCTCGGTGGCGAACGACCCGAGCAGGGACTGGTCGGTCAGGATGTGCTCGAGCGCTGCATCCGTGTCCTGGGGCGAGAGCGGCTCGGAGCCCTCGACCGGGCTCAGCTCGCCGTGGATTCGGGCCATCGGCGGCGCATCGGCCTTGACGTGCAGGTCCGAGCCTTCACGCTCGACCACATAGCGCAGGGCTGCATCAACGTCGAAGGCCATCGTCTCCGCTATCGGGAGCCGGGGGCGCCCGCTTTAGCCGCATTCGCCCAGGCTGGACGACCCCGGGCGTGATCGAGCCTTCGCCCGGCGCCCAGTCGGGCTGGGACGCCTAACCGGCGCTGCGTCGCGAGCCGAGCCTCTGGCGCGCCTTGCGCACCGCCAGGACGGAGGTGCTGGCGGCCTTGGCGATCTCGCCCTCGGTCCGCTCGGGGTCGCGCTTGATCTCGAACTCCACCACGGCGGCCGAGCGCAGCTTGGCGCGGGCCTCGGCGCCGACCTCGCCCGTCTCCTCGAGCATCACTTCGATCGCGCGCTCGCGCCGGCAAGCAAGGCAGTAGTCGCTGCCGTCGGGCTCGCGCGCCCAGTTGGGCGGCAGCTCGGCGTCGCTGAGCCCGAGGGTCCAGCGGCTGGTCATCTCACAGCGGGCACAGGTCCATTCCGCCGTGGGGGTCTTGGTCGTCGTGGTGGTGATGGGATCCTCTTTCTGTCTGTCGTGCGGTCTGGTCTCGGTGGTTGGTCTTCGGTGCGACGATCGATCGGCGCTGGCGGACGCCGGCTGCGGAGCGAGGGCGAGCGGCGGGCGGGCCGCCGCGAGGGGCGCGTGGCTAGGCCACTTCGCGCAGCTTCTGCGCCTCGGCCAGCGACTGGAGCTTCTTCAAGGACTGGTTCTCGATCTGGCGGATCCGCTCGCGGGTGACGTTGAACGTGCGCCCGACCTCGTCGAG
>JBOGZB010000221.1:0-2344 GCA_050697175.1 Solirubrobacterales bacterium
CACTTCGAGAAGATGCTCTACGACAACGCGCTCCTGGCGCGCGCCTACCTGCACGGCTGGCAGGTCCGGGGGCACGAGCGCTGGCGCGAGATCTCGGCCGAGACGCTCGACTGGGCGCTGCGCGAGATGCGGGGGCCGGAGGGGGGCTTCTACTCCGCGCTCGACGCCGACTCGGAGGGCGAGGAGGGCCGCTTCTACACGTGGTCGCTGGACGAGGCCCGCGAGACGCTCGAGGCCGCCGGACTCGCCGACCTCGCCGGCCCGGTGATCGGCCACCTGGGGATCACCGAGGAGGGGAACTTCGAGGGCCGAAACATCCTGCATCTCCCCGGCGGGGCGGGCGCCGCGACGCCGGTCGGGTTCGACCGGGCCCGCGAGGCTCTTCTGGCCCGCAGGGATGGGCGAGTCCGGCCGGGCCTCGACGACAAGCGCCTCTGCTCGTGGAACGCGTTGATGATCGGCGCCCTGGCCGACGCCGGCGCGGTGCTCGGACGTGACGACTACCTCGACGCCGCCCGCCTCTGCGCCGAGTTCGTGTGGACCGAGCTTCGCGGCGCCGACGGCCGCCTTCGCCGTTCCTTCAAGGACGGCCGGGCGCCCCTCGCCGCCTATCTGGAGGACTACTCGTACCTCCTGGACGCGCTGCTGACGCTGTATGAGGCGTCCTTCGAGGCGCGATGGTTCGACGCCGCCCGCCAGACGGCCGACCAGATGATCGAGCTGTTCGCCGATCCCGAGCGAGGCGGGTTCTTCACCACCACGCACGATCACGAGCGCCTGATCGCGCGCCGAAAGGACGTCGACGACCATCCGATCCCGTCCGGGAACTCGGCCGCCGCCTACGCGCTGCTGCGGCTCGCCGAGCTGACCGGCGATCGCGAATACGAGCGCCGCGCCTTCGGCGTCCTTCGGCTCCTGAGCCGGGCCGCGACGACCCACCCGCATGCCCTCGCCCATCTGCTTCGGGCGCTGGACTTCCACCTCGCGCCGACCACCGAGCTGGCGCTCGCCTGGCCGGCGCCGGCCGACGGCCCTCTCCCCGAGGCGGCCGGGCTCGATCGGCTCGACGCGGTGGTCCGCTCGCGGCTTCGGCCTCACATGGTGCTGGCCGGCGGGCCCGAAGGCACCACCCGCCCCGAGCTGATGGCGGAGCGAACGGCTGTGGATGGAAGCGCGGCGGCCTACGTCTGCGAGCGGTTCGCGTGCCGGCGGCCCATCACCGAGCCCGACGAGCTCGCCGCCGCGCTCGACTCACCCTGACCCGCGGTCGGCCTTCACGGGCGCCGCCTGACGAGTCAGCACGAGCAGGAAGCAGGCGAGCGCGATCGTGATCACGAACCCCCCCAGGCTCCCGACGTTGTCTGAGCTGGAGTAGTGGTCGGTGGTCGTCAGGTGGTAGGCGAGATGCGGGAGCGAGTAGGCGAGGAAGGCGATCAGCGCCACCTGGATCGTGCGCCGCTCGAGCACGATCGCCGCACCGATCAGAAATACGACGATCGCCAGCGAGGCGGCGGCGAAGTCGCGCAGCAGGTGCTCGTTGTAGGGAGGAAGCGCCGAGACCCAGTGCCTTCCCGCGCCCGGGAAGTCGTCATAGAAGGAGCGCGGCGCGATCAGCCCCCAGGCGGCGATCACGGCCGACGGCAGGGCCAGCACGACCAAGCCGCCGCGAACGACCCACGCCGGGGCAGCGGGCCGCCGGCTCACGAGCCTCGGCTGCAGACCGCGAAGACCTTCCGCTTCCCCGGTCTCATCGGCCGATCGTCGCACACGCCGTCCCACCGTGCAGAGGCCGGCGCCCGATCAGAGGACCGGCAGGAACCTCTCAACCTCCCAGGGGGTCACCTGGACGCGGTACTCGTCCCACTCCTGGCGCTTGATCTCGACGAAGCGGTTGAACGTGTGCTCGCCGAGGACGCGCAGCATCAGCTCCGAGTGGGCGGCGATCTCGATCGCCTCGCCGAGCGTCTCCGGCAGCTCCTCGATTCCCCGCTTCTCGCGCTCCTCGGGGGTCAGGTGGTAGAGGTTCTGCTCCATCGGCTCGGGGAGCTCGTAGCCGTTCTCGATCCCCTCGAGGCCCGCGTGGAGCATCCCCGCGAAGCACAGGTAGGGGTTGCAGGCGGGGTCCGGACAGCGGAGCTCGGCGCGGGTGGCTCCCTCCTTGCCGGGGTGGTACAGCGGCACGCGGATCAGCGCCGATCGGTTGCGCCGCGACCAGGCCAGATAGGTGGGCGCCTCGTATCCGGGGACGAGGCGCTTGTAGGAGTTGACCCACTGCGCGAACAGCGGGGCGATCTCGCGCGCGTGCTTGAGCTGGCCGGCGATGAACGCCTTCGCGGTCGCCGAG
>JBOGZB010000222.1:0-3162 GCA_050697175.1 Solirubrobacterales bacterium
ACATATTCGGCGGCGCCACCCTGAAGGACTTCGCGTTCGCGATGATGGTCGGCGTCGCCTCGGGTGCCTACTCGTCGATCTTCATCGCCACCCCGGTGCTGACCCACTGGAAGGAGCGCGAGCCGACCTACCGGGCCCGCCGCGCGAGGCTGGTCGAGGAGATGGGGCGCCTTCCCACCTTCCCCGAGGAGAACGTGGTCGCGAGGCTCGGTGGAGAGGAGCCGGTGCCCGTCGGGGCCACGGCTGGAGCGGTGGCCGCCGCGGAAGCCGAGCCCGGCCCCGCGCCCGCTGTCACGCCCGAGCCGGTCGCACCGGCTCCCGCCGCGCCTCGAGGCGGATCGGACGGAGCGGGGGACACCGCCGAGTCGCCGGCCGGCGCCCAGGCCGCGCGCCCGCCTCGCCCGCCGCGGGCCGAGCGCCAAAAGAAGCGACAGCAGAAGCGGCGGCGAAAGCACGGGAGGAATCGCTGATGGCCCTGGTGGTCTGGTTCACGGTCGGGCTCGCGCTGTGGCACTTCACGGTCTTCCTGCCGGACCGCTTCTGGGCCGGGATCGTCGGGGCGCTCTTAGGGGCGGTGACCGGGGCGATGATCTCGGGCGCGATCGTCCAGCTCGCCTCCGGACGGACGATCGGCGACACCGACCTCGGCACCGCGCTGGTCGCGGTTCCCGGAACCCTGGTCGGCCTCGCGGCCATCTACGCGCTCGGGGTGCGCAGGGAGCGGCTCGCGAGCCTCGAGTGACGCAGGCGCACCCGGCGGGCGCGGGCGCGAACCGGCCGAGCGGAACCTGCGGTGGCGCGACGGCGCTGGCGCTGTGGCGCGACGGCGCGGACGCGTCAAGGTCGATGAGCGGGGGCACGGGCAGGCGCGCACTGAGCTTCGGCCCCCGGAGTGGACCTCCGGCAATCCTTCGAGCGTGCCCGTCCCGCAAGACGCGTGAAGGGTTGACCGTCCATAGGGCGGTCAACCCTTCAATCGCCGCCGGCTACGCGACGCGTGAAGGGTTGACGGGACTGCCGTGGGCACACTCCATACCCGGCCGTGCCTACCCAGGCGTGCCTGAAGGCACCCCAGCCGTGCCTGGAGGCACGACGTGGGCCGCCCTGGCCGCCTGAGTGCGGGGCACCCCTCGCGGCAGCCGGCGCCGACTCAGGCGAGCGCGGTCTCGACGGGCGCGGGATCGAGCAGGGCCTGAAGGGCTCCTGGGTCCTCGGGACCGGCTCGGACGGCAGCATCCGACGCGCGCGGGGGGCGATTCCGTCCACTGTCGCGCCTAGCCTCATACGGTGTCCCTCGAAGCGATCGATCCGACTGCTTCGGCGCGGGGGTTCACTCTCGAGCCGTACTCCTACGCCGAGAGCCGAGCCCTGATGGAGGCCCTGGGGTTGGCGGAGCCGGTCGCGGTCACCCTTGTTCGCCGTGGCTATCGCACCGTCGAGGAGGCGCGCGCCTTCCTCGAAGCCGCCGAGAGGCACGACCCCGAACAGTTCGACGGCATGGCGGAGATCGTCGAGCGAATCACGGGGGCGATCGAGGCCGGGCGCACGATCACGGTTCACGGCGACTACGACTGCGACGGGGTCTGCTCGACCGCGATCCTGGTCGCCGCGCTGCGGGAGATGGGCGGGAGCTGTGACTGGTACATCCCGGATCGCCGCGGCGACGGCTACGGACTGACCCTGGCGGGCGTCGAGCGGCTCGCCACAAGGGGTACCCGCATGCTGATCACGACCGATTGCGGGATCACCTGTCCCGACGAGGTGGCCGCCGCCGGGGCAGCCGGGATCGACACGATCGTCACGGACCATCACGAGCCCGGCGACCGCCTGCCGGATTGCCCGATCCTCCATCCGCGGCTGAGTGCATACCCGTGCGCAGATCTGTGCGCAACCGGCGTCGCGTACAAGCTCTCGGCGGCGCTGCTCGGGCTCGAGCGAGCCGAGCGCGACCTGGACCTGGTGGCCCTGGCGACCGTCGCCGACCTCGTTCCGCTGACCGGCGAGAACCGAGCCCTGGTGCGCGCCGGGGTGGCGGTCGCTCGGCGGGCCGCCCGCCCCGGCCTTCGGGCGCTTTGCGCGGCCGCCGGAGTACAGCCGGTGCGCCTCGACGAGGGCGACTTGGCTTTTCGCCTCGGGCCCAGGGTGAACGCCGCGGGGCGCCTCTATCGCGCCGACGCGGGGGTCGAGCTGATGCTCACTGGCGATGCCGATCGGGCCACCGCGATCGCCGGCGAGCTCGACAAGGCGAACCACGAGCGGCGGGATGCCGAGCGGGCCGTCGTCGAGGCGGCCGAGCGGGCCCGCTCCGAGCTCCCTGACGAGCTCGCCTCGGCACCGGCGCTCGTGCTGGCCGGGGAGGGCTGGCATCCGGGCGTGGTCGGGATCGCCGCTTCGCGGCTCGCCGAGCGCCACTGGGTTCCCACCGTGCTGATCGGCCTCGACGCCGACGGCCGCGGCCGCGGCTCGGGCCGCAGCATCCCGGGGTTCGACCTGCTCGGCGCCCTCAGGGCGTGCGGCGAGCACCTGTCTCGGTTCGGCGGCCATCGGGCGGCGGCCGGCCTCGAGATCGAGGCTGAAGGCGTCGACGCATTCAGGCGCGCATTCGCGCACCACGCCTCCGAAGCACTTGCCGGGCACGACCTTGTCCGGACCGAGGGGATCGACGCGGTGGTCGGCGCCGAGAGCCTCGGGCGCGACGTCGCCGAGCAGCTTGGGCGGCTCGGGCCGTTCGGGAAGGGGAACCCCGGGGTCCGCCTGCTCGTTCCCTCGGCCCGACTTCTCGACGTGCGGCCGATGGGGGAGGGGGAGAGGCATGCGCGGTTTCGCCTCGAGAGCGGGGCCCTCAGCGCTCTCGGTGTCGCCTTCGGGGTCGACGGCAAGCTCGCCGGGTCGCGAATCGCCGAGCCGCTCGACGTCTCGCTGCGCCTCGAGCTGAACGAGTGGCAGGGTGCCGTCTCGCCGCGCGTCGTGCTCGGCGAGCTCTATCCCAACGGCCACGAGCCCTCGTCCGCCTCCATGGCCTTCCCCGACGATGCCGAGTGGGCGTCAAGGCTCGAGGTCGAGCTCGAGGCCGAGCTCGGCGCATGGCCGCCCTCGCATCTCGTGGACGCCGACGTGACCCCGGCGCGGCGTGAGGTGATCGACCGCCGGGGTGCCTCGGGC
>JBOGZB010000223.1:0-16826 GCA_050697175.1 Solirubrobacterales bacterium
GTCGAGGCGGGCTCCGAGCGCGAGCCCAAGGCACGCGTTGCGCTGCGCGATCCGTCGGGAGAGGTGGTGGTCGGCGACGCGACCGGCGACGGCCCGGTCGACGCGATATTCGTGGCGATCCGCGCCGCGACCCAGACCGAGTCCGAGCTCCGCTCCTACGCGGTCTCCGCGGTGACGGGCGGCGAGGACGCCCTCGGCGAAGTCACGGTGATGCTCCGCGCCCACGGGCGGCTGGCGAGCGGCCAGGGGGTCGCGACGGACATCCTCGAGGCTTCGGCGCGCGCCTACGTCCGGGCGCTCTCGAATGCGCTGGAGGGAGCCGCGGTCCGCGAAGCCGAGGAGGTCGCGGCGGACGCGGCGTCCGAGCCCGCGACGCCTGGGCCTTAGTCGAGGCTCGGGCTGCCGGCCCCGTCATAGACTGTCGCGATGGCCGGCAGGCTCGAAGGGCGCAGAGCGGTGATCAGCGGCGCGTCGTCGGGGATCGGCGAGGCGACGGCGCTGGCGATGGCCGGCGAGGGGGCGTCGGTGGCGCTCGGTGCCCGCCGAAAGGACCTCGTGGACGCGGTGGCCGAGCGGATCGGCGGCGAGGGTGGCGAGGCGATCGCGTTCGAGGTCGACGTCGGCGACGAGGCGGCTGCGCGCGGGTTCGTCGAGCAGGCCGCCGAGCGGATGGGCGGGCTCGACATCCTGGTCAACAACGCCGGCGTGATGCTGCTCGGGCCGGTCGAGGCCGCCGACACCGGCGAGTGGCGGAGGATGATCGACGTCAACCTGCTCGGCCTCCTTTACTGCACGCACGCGGCGCTTCCGATCATGCGCGAGGGCGGGGGAGGGGACGTGGTCAATCTCTCCTCGGTGGCCGGGCGAAACGCCAACTTCGGGAGTGGCGTCTACAACATGACCAAGTTCGGCGTCGTCGCCTTCTCGGAGTCGCTGCGCCAGGAGGCGGTCGTCTCGGACTCGGGCGTGCGGGTCACATGCGTCGAGCCGGGTTTCGTCGCAACCGAGCTCCAGAGTCACAACACGCACCCAATGGTGGTCGAGACGATCGACAAGATGCGTGCGCAGATCGGCGAGGTGCTCGCCCCCGAGGACATCGCCGAGGCGATCCTCTACGCGGTCGGTCAGCCGGAGCGGGTGGCGGTCAACGAGATCCTGGTCCGGCCGAGGCGCCAGGCTCGTTAGGGCGACGCCACTCGTAGACAAACGTACGTGATAACGTACAGAGCGTGAGCGTGGCGACCACAGTCGACGGGCGAGGCGCCGCCGGCGCACGCACCGATTCCGTGGGCCCCCGGGTTCGCGCCCTGCGCGATTCGATGGGCCTGTCGCTGCGCGACCTTGCCGAGCGAAGCGGGGTCTCGGCGCCGATGCTCTCGCAGGTCGAGCGCGGCGAGACGAGCCCCACGCTGGCCGTCGCGACACGGATCGCCGCCGGCCTCGAGCTCAGCCTGTCGCAGCTCCTTCGGCTCGACGAGGCCGGCCACGTGGCGATCGTGCGGCGCGACCAGGGGCGCCGGCGTCGCCGCGCCGGCCACGCGGTGCAGGAGCTGACGCCGCCCCTGCCGGGCCAGCGTGCCGACGTCTCGCGCCACCGCCTCGACCCGGGGGCGACCACCGGGGGCCCTGGCGACCCGCCGCTCCACGAGCCGGGCAGCCGCGAGACCGCCGTGGTGCTCGACGGGGACGTGGCGCTGGTGATCGACGGCGAGGTACACGAGCTGAAGGCCGGCGACAGCGTCACCTTCGACGCCGATCTCGCCCACCGCTTCGAGAACCACGGCGACGAGGCCGCGGAGCTGCTCGCCGTGGTCGCCGCGGGGCTGAGGAGGAGCTGACGTGGCGCCGAAGACGATGTTCGACAAGATCTGGGAGTCGCACGCGGTCGCCGACGGGCTGATCTACGTCGACCTTCACCTGGTCCACGAGGTCACCTCGCCGCAGGCCTTCGACGGGTTGCGCCTCGAGGGTCGCCGGGTCCGCCGCCCCGACAAGACCATCGCGACGGCCGACCACAACGTGCCCACCGACGGAACGCCGACCGCGCGCCTGATCGCCGACGAGCTATCGCGCGTGCAGGTCGAGACCCTGGAGCGAAACTGCGCCGAGTTCGACATCTCCCTCTACTCGCTGGGCTCAGAGCGCCAGGGCATCGTCCACGTGATCGGGCCCGAGCTGGGGATCAGCCAGCCCGGCCTGGTGATCGTCTGCGGCGACAGCCACACTTCCACGCACGGGGCCTTCGGGGCGCTGGCGGTCGGGATCGGGACCTCCGAGGTCGAACACGTCCTGGCGACCCAGTGCCTGGTCCAGAGACGGCCGAAGACGATGCGAATCGACTTCTCGGGCGAGCTGGGACCCGGGGTGACGGCCAAGGACCTGATCCTTGCGACGATCGGGCGCCTCGGCGTCGGCGGCATGGTCGGCCACGCGGTCGAGTACGCCGGAGAGACGATCCGCGGCCTGTCGATGGAGAACCGGATGACGATCTGCAACATGACGATCGAGGGCGGCGGCCGGGCCGGCATGATCGGCCCCGACGAGACGACCTTCGAATGGGTCGAAGGGCGCCCCGGCGCTCCGGAGGACCTCGACGCCGCGGTGGCCGAATGGACTGCGTTGCCCACCGACGAGGGCGCCGTCTTCGACGCGGAGGTGGAGATCGACGCCGGGGACGTCTCGCCGATGGTCACCTGGGGCACCTCGCCGGCGATGGTCGCGCAGGTCGGCGACGAGGTTCCCGACCCCGCCGAGTGGGGAGGGGGCCCGGCCGACAGCGAGACCGCCGAACGCGCGCTCGCCTACATGGCGCTCGAGCCCGGGACGCCGATCAGCCAGATCGCCGTCGATCGGGTGTTCATCGGCTCGTGCACCAACTCCCGGATCCAGGACCTGCGCGAGGCGGCCGCGGTCATCGAGGGAAGGCGCGTCGCCGAGTCGGTTCGGGCGATGGTCGTCCCCGGCTCCCAGCAGGTCAAGTCGGTCGCCGAGGAGGAGGGTCTCGACGAGGTGTTTCGCTCCGCGGGGTTCGAGTGGCGTACCGCGGGCTGCTCGATGTGTCTGGGCATGAACCCCGACATCCTCGCCGAGGGCGAGCGGTGCGCATCGACCTCGAATCGAAACTTCGAAGGGCGCCAGGGCAAGGGCGGACGGACGCATCTGGTCAGCCCGAGCATGGCCGCGGCCGCCGCGGTTGAGGGGCGCTTCGTGGACATCAGGAGCTGGAAGTGAGGCCGGTCGACGTGATCGAGGGGAAGGTGTCGGTGCTGGAACGCTCAGACGTCGACACGGACCAGATCATCCCCAAGCAGTTCCTGAAGCGGGTCGAGCGCTCGGGCTTCGGCGAGTTCCTGTTCCACGACTGGGTACAGGCGGGCGAGATCGAGCTGGAGGCCAACCCGATCCTCGTCACGGGCCGCAACTTCGGCTGCGGCTCCTCCCGCGAGCACGCGCCCTGGGCGCTTCAGGACTTCGGGTTCGAGGCGATCGTCGCCCCCTCCTTCGCCGACATCTTCTACGTCAACTGCACCAAGGTCGGGCTGTTGCCGGTGATCCTGGGCGAGGAGCAATGCCGGGCGATCGCCGCCGCGGGCGAGGCCCGGATCGACTTCGCCGACCAGACGGTCACCTTCGCCGGCGGGGTGGTCGAGTTCGAGATCGACGAGGAGGTCAAGCATCGGCTCCTTCACGGGCTCGACGACATCGGCCTGACCCTCGCTCAGGAGAGCGCGATCGACGCCTTCGAGTCGGCCGGGGGCGCCGATCGAGGGCCGGTCACCACCTCGCTGTGAGCGACGCCGAGACACCGCGCGACTGGGACGCCTCGACCTATCACCAGGTCGCCCACCCGCAGGAGGAGTGGGGGCGCGAGGTGATCGAGCGGATCGGCCTGGCCGGATCCGAGGCGGTGCTGGACGCCGGCTGCGGGAGCGGGCGGGTCACGAAGCTCCTCGTCGAACGCCTCGGTGACGGACGGGTGGTCGGCGTCGACGCCTCGCCGTCGATGATCGCCAAGGCCCGCGAGACGCTCGGCGACGACGTCGAGCTGATCGTCTCGGACCTGCTCGACCTGGAGCTCTCGGAGCCTGTCGAAATCGTCTTCTCCAATGCCACCTTCCACTGGATCCTCGATCACCGGCGCCTGTTCGAGCGGCTCCACGCGGCGCTCGTCCCCGGCGGGCGGATCGAGGCGCAGTGCGGCGGGATCGGGAACACCGAGGAGTTCCTGAACTCGGTCGAGAACGTGAACGGCGACGAGCGCTTCGCGCCGTATCTGCGCGGGATCACGAGCGTGTGGAACTTCGCGTCGCCGGGCGATACCGAGATGCGGCTCCAGGACGCGGGTTTCGGCGAGGCACGCTGCTGGCTCGAGGACCGGCCGGTGGAGCCGAGGGATCCCCGGGGCTTCCTGGAGGCGGTCTGCCTGGGCCCTCACCTCGACCGGCTGCCCGAGGAGCTCCGCGGGCCATACATGGACGCCGCGCTCGAGGTCCTGCCCCGGCCCCTGATGCTCGACTACGTGAGGCTCAACATCTCGGCGAGCCGCGCGTGAGCGCGAGCCGCGTCGCGCTCCTGCCCGGCGACGGGATCGGGCCGGAGATCGTCGGCGCGACCCGCCGCGTCCTCGATCATCTGGGCGGATTCGAGTTCTCCGAGCATCTGGTCGGCGGGGCCTCGATCGACGCCAACGGGGAAGCGCTCACCGCGTCGGTTCTGGACGCCTGCGGCGAGGCGGACGCCGTCCTGCTCGGCGCCGTGGGCGGCCCGCGCTGGGACACGACCGACCCGGACGCTCCGCGGCCCGAGCAGGGACTCCTGGGACTGCGCAAGGGCCTCGGCCTGTACGCGAACCTGCGCCCGGTGCGCCCGAGCCCCGCCCTCGTCCACGCGAGCCCCCTGAGGGCGGAGCGGATCGAGGGAACGGACCTGCTGGTCGTTCGCGAGCTGACCGGTGGGATCTACTTCGGCGAGTCCGGCCGCACGGGCGACGTCGCCCACGACACCTGCGAGTACTCGGTCGGCGAGATCGAGCGGATCGCGCGGGTCGCGTTCGACGCGGCCGCTCGACGGGCCGGCGGCGATCGCCGCGCCCTCGTCACGTCGGTCGACAAGGCCAACGTGCTGGAGACGTCTCGCCTTTGGCGCGAGACCGTCACCCGGCTGGCCTCCGAGCATCCCGAGATCGAGCTCGACCACATGCTGGTCGACAACGCCGCGATGCAGCTCGTCTCCGATCCTGCGCACTTCGACGTGCTGCTGACCGAGAACATGTTCGGCGACATCCTCAGTGACGAGTCGGCGATGCTCACCGGCTCGCTCGGAATGCTTCCGTCGGCCAGCCTTGGAGACGCGGGCCCCGGGCTGTTCGAGCCCGTCCATGGGTCGGCGCCCGACATCGCGGGGCAGGGGATCGCCAATCCGCTCGCGACTCTCCTGTCGGCCGCGATGATGCTCCGCCACGGGCTCGATCGTGCCGGCGAGGCGGCGGCGATCGACACCGCGGTCGACCTGGTGCTCGAGCGGGGCCTTCGAACCCCCGATCTCGATGCGGCGAAACCGGGTGCCTCAAAGGGCTCGGGCCTGCCTGTCACCCCGGTGGGGACCGAGGAGATGACGGCCGCCGTGATCGAGGCGCTTCAAGCCTGATCAGCGCTTGGCGGCCGGCGATCCTTCCGGCATACTCTCCCGAGGTTCGCAATCGAACGGCGGCGGCGAGCCGCGGCCGACAGGAGGAATCGGTGGAGAAGACCGAGTGGATCTGGATGAACGGCGAGCTCGTCCCCTGGGACGACGCCAACGTCCATGTCCTGAGCCACGGACTCCACTACGGGTCCGGGGTCTTCGAGGGCGTGCGCGCCTACGCGACCGATCGCGGTCCGGCGGTCTTCCGCCATCGCGACCATCTCGCGCGGCTCAAGAAGTCGGCCGACCTGTTCTATCTCGATCTGCCGTACTCGCTCGAGGAGCTGCGCCTCGCGACTCACGAGCTGATCGCCCGGAACGGGCTCGACAGCTGCTACATCCGGCCGATCGCCTTCCGCGGCTACGGTGAGATGGGCCTCTACGCGCCGACCGCGCCGGTCGACGTGGTGATCGCCGTCTGGCCGTGGGGCGCCTACCTGGGCGAGGACGCAAAGCGCGAGGGGATCCGCGCCAAGGTGTCGTCGTGGCGACGGATCTCGCCCGACAGCCTGATCCCGCACGCCAAGGCGTCGGGGCAGTACCTGAACTCGATCCTCGCCAAGACCGAGGCCGCGAACGCCGGTTACGACGAGGCGATCCTGCTCGACCAGAACGGGATCGTCTGCGAGGGGTCGGGCGAGAACGTCTTCGTGGTTCGCGACGGCCAGCTCGTCACGCCGGGCCACACCTCGTCGATACTCGACGGGATCAGTCGTAAGTCGGTGATCCAGATCGCCGGAGACCTGGGCTACACGGTGGTCGAGCGCGACGTCTCGCGGTCCGAGCTCTACCTCGCCGAGGAGGCGTTCCTGGTCGGCACCGCGGCCGAGCTCGTGCCGGTGCGCCAGATCGACGACCACGAGCTCGGACCCCCGGGCGAGGTCACCGCGGTGATCCAGGCCAAATACGAGGACGCCCTGCACGGACGGGCTCAGGAGTACCTCGAATGGCTGGACGTGGTCGAGCAACCCAGTAGAGTCAGTTCCTGATCGTGCGCTCTCTCTTCGAGGCAATCGGACGAATTAGCGGCGCCGCGACCGCCTAGCGGTTCGCGGCCGCGCAGCCATGCCGCGCCAGACCGGGCCTCACGGCCCCCGTTCGTCCCCTCGAAGAAAGGCATTGACGTGACACAGGTGAAGCTCTACGACACGACCTTGCGCGACGGCATGCAGGGCCAGGGAATGTCGCTGTCGGCGGCCGAGAAGGTCAGGATGGTCCAGGCGCTCGACCGGCTCGGCGTCCAGTTCGTCGAGGCCGGGTTTCCGAGCTCCAATCCCAAGGAGGCCGAGCTGTTCGGGCTGCTCGCCGGGGTCGAGCTCGAGCAGGCGACCGTCTGTGCGTTCGGGATGACCCGGCGGCGTGACATCGCGGCCGAGGACGACCCGGCCCTCGCCGAGCTCGCCGAGTGCTTCGCGCCCGTCTGCACGCTGGTCGGCAAGACCTGGGGGCTGCACCTCGACAAGGTCACCAAGGTGAGCGCCGAGGAGAACCTCGGGATGATCACCGACTCGGTCTGCTTCCTGCGAGCCGCCGGAAAGCGGGTGGTTTACGACGCCGAGCACTTCTTCGACGGCTGGCGCGACGACCCGGGCTATGCGGTCGAGTGCCTGAAGGCCGCCGTCGCCGGCGGGGCCGAGAACGTCACCCTGTGCGACACCAACGGGTCGAGCCTTCCCTCGCAGATCGCCGAGGCGACCGCTGCGGTGGTCGGGGAGCTGGGCGAGCGGGTCGAGGTGGGCATCCACACCCACAACGACTGCGAGTGCGCCGTGGCCAACACGCTCGCGTCGGTCGACGCCGGCGCGAGGCTGGTCCAGGGGACCATGAACGGCTATGGCGAGCGGACGGGGAACGCCAACCTGGTCTCGATCCTGCCCGCTCTCCAGCTCAAGATGGGCTTCGAGTGCGTCCCCGAGGAGCGGCTTCGCCGCCTCACCGAGACGTCGCACTTCGTCGACGAGCTCTGCAACGTCCCGCCGGATCCCGACCGTGCCTACGTCGGCCGGAATGCCTTCGCCCACAAGGGAGGCATGCACGTCGCCGGGGTGCAGGCGGACGCGCGGACCTTCGAGCATCTCGATCCGGGGCTGGTCGGAAACAGCCGCGACGTCCTGATCTCTGAGCTGTCCGGCCGCGGCTCCGTTCTCAGCCGAGCCGAGGGAGCGGGGATCTCGCTCGACGCGGACGCCGCCAAGCGGGCGGTCGAGCGCCTCAAGGAGCGCGAGCACCGCGGCTACCACTACGAGGCCGCCGACGCTTCGTTCGAGCTCCTGCTTCGCCGCGAGGCGGGCGGCTACGAGCCGCTCTTCCGCCTCGAGGGCTTCCGGGTGATCACCGAGAAGCGCGCCGACGGCAGGGTCGAGACCGAAGCGACGATCAAGATCTGGGTCGAGGGGCGCCGATACGTGCGGACCGCCGAGGGCAACGGACCGGTCAACGCCCTGGACCGCGCGCTGCGCTCGGCGATCACCGAGCTGCATCCCCACCTGGCCGAGATCGAGCTGGTCAACTACAAGGTCAGGATCATGGACACGAATCAGGGAACCGGCGCGGTCACCCGGGTGCTGCTCGACTCCTCGGACGGCTCCGAGAGCTGGGGCTCGATCGGCGTCTCGGAGAACATCATCGAGGCATCGTGGGAGGCGCTGGTGGACTCGCTCGAGTACGCGTTCCAGCCCAGGCCCGAGAGCTCGGGCGGCGCCGCCGCGGGCGCGGAGCCCAGCCTGGTGCCTCCCACTTGACGAGCGCCGACCGGATCCCCCTCGCGCGGCCCGAGCTGGGCGAGCGCGAGGAGGAGCTCGTGCTCGAGGTGATCCGCTCCGGCAGGCTCTCACTCGGTCCCGCCCTGGACCTCTTCGAGCGGCGGTTCGCCGACTGGCTCGGGGTCGACGACGCCGTGGCCGTCTCGTCGGGCACCGCGGCGCTCCACCTCGGCGTGCGCGCGCTCGGCTGGGGGGAGGGCGACGAGGTGGTGACCAGCCCGTTCAGCTTCGTGGCCTCGGCCAACTGCCTGCTGTACGAGGGGGCCACCCCCGTGTTCGCCGACGTCGACCCGGTGACGCTCAACCTCGACCCCGGCGCCGCCGAGGCCGCGATCGGCGAGCGGACCACGGGAATTCTTCCGATCGACCTGTTCGGCTACCCGGCGGCGTTGTCGAAGCTGGGGCGAATCGCCGCCGACCGGGGCCTCGGCGTGCTCGAGGACTCGTGCGAGGCGGCCGGTGCGGTCGACTCCGACGGGGTGCGGATCGGCGCCCGTGGCAACCTGGCGACATTCGCCTTCTACGCCAACAAGCAGTTGACCACGGGTGAGGGCGGGATGATCGTCCCTCCCTCACCGGAGGTGGCCGAGCGGGCTCGCTCGGAGCGAAATCAGGGCCGGGCGCCCGACATGGGGTGGGTCGCCCACGATCGGCTCGGCTTCAACTACCGCCTCACCGACGTCCAGGCCGCGATCGGGATCGCGCAGCTCGAGCGCGCCGATCGGCTGCTCGCGGAGCGCGCTCGCGTCGCCGCCCTCTATGGTGAGCGCTTCGAGTCGCTTGGCGCCGCCGCGGCGGGGGAGGGCGACCCCGAGGGTCTCGTGCTGCCGTGCGCCGACCGAGGTGAGGAGCGTCGCAGCTGGTTCGTCTACCCGCTGCTGCTCCCGGCCGGGACGGACCGTGACGCGCTGGTCGCCTCGCTCACCGGCCAGGGAGTCGAGGCGAAGGCCTACATGCCGTGCATCCACCTGCTGCCGGACTTTCGCCGGCGCCTGGGATCGAGCGAGGGCGAGTTCCCGGTCGCCGAGCGGGCCTCGGCGCGTCTGCTCGCGGTCCCGTTCTTCGGGGCGATGACCGAGCAGCAGGTCGATCGCGTCTGCGCCTCGATCGCCGAGGCGCTCGGGCTGGCCGCCCCTTAAGCCGCCTCGGCGCGGGGTCAGGCCCTGCCGGTCTCGAGCATCCACCGCACCGTGCGGCGGATGCCCTCCTGCCAGGGCGTGAACCGGATCCCGAGCTCGGTCTGGGCGCGGGCGCTGTCGGCACGCGCCTGCCACAGCAGGAAGGTCAGCTGACCCGTCCCCAGCAGCGGGGGCCTGCGGATCAGGCGGGAGATCCCCTCGCCGGCGGTGGCGAGGCCCCGGGCGAGCGCGACGGGCATCGTCGGAGGCACCCAGCCCCGACCGGCTTCGCCGACCGCCACCGAGAGCATCTCGCGCATCGTCGTGTAGCCGTCGGCGAGGATGTAGCGCTGCCCGGGCTCGCCGCGCTCGAAGGCGGCGAGCTGCCCGGCCGCCACGTCGTCGACGTGGACGAAAGTCATGCCGCCGGGCGGCACCCCCGGCAGGCGGCGGTGGATCGCGTCGCGGATCGCCTTGTCGAGCCCAGTCCCCTGCCACGGCCCGGGGCCGTAGACCGCCGACGGGTTGACGATCACGACCTCGATTCCCTTCTCGGCCTCGGCCAGCACGAGCTCCTCGGCGTGTTGCTTGGAGCGCTCATACGCGGTGCCCTTCGGATAGTCGGCAACCGCCGCCTCGGACACAGTTCCCTCGGTCTCGGCGTGGAAGACGTCGAAGGTCGAGGTGTGGACGGCGCGCGTCACGCCCGCCTCGCGTGCGGCAACGATCACGTTGCGCGCCCCCTCGGCGTTGACGCGATCGAAGATCCCGGGGTCGGGGAACCACTGTTCGAACAGGCCCATGCAGTTGAACACGCCGTCGGCCCCGGCGGCCGCGCTTCGGATCGAGTCGGGATCGGTCACGTCGCCGCCGGCGAGCTCGACGCCGGGCGGAAGCGCCTCTCGAGCCTTGGCGATGTCTCGGACCAGGGCGACCACCTCGTCGCCCCGCTCAACCAGCCGCGAGGCGACCGCGTGGCCGACCTTGCCGGTCGCTCCGGTGACCAGGAACCTCACCGACCGTCTCCGTTTCGGCTTCGAGCGCTCACCGGCGCGCCAGCCTACCCGGTTCATACACTGGGCAGGGTGTCCCGCTTTCGCGACCCTCCCGACCCGCTATTCGCTCGCCTCAACGCCTCGATCGGGTTCGACTGGCGCCTCGCGCCGTACGACATCGAGCAGTCCAGGGCGCACGCAGGCGCCCTCCACGCGGCGGGGATCCTCGACGCCGAAGAGCTCGATCGGCTGGACGAGGGGCTGGCGGCGGTCGCCGACGAGGTCGAGGACGGATCGTTCCCGTTCGAGGGCGACGACGAGGACGTCCACATGGCGATCGAGCGGCGCCTGACGGAGGTCATCGGGCCGCTCGGCGGCAAGCTCCACACCGGCCGGTCGCGAAACGACCAGGTGGCGACCGACGTCGCCCTCTACGTCCGCGATCACGCTGGGCTCGCGAGAAGGCTCACGGGGCGCCTGATGGAGCGGCTGCTCGAGCTCGCGGAGCGCCATGCGGACTGGCCGATGCCGGGCTACACGCACCTTCAGCGCGCGCAGTCGGTGTACCTGGGACACCACCTGCTCGCGTACTTCTGGATGCTCGAGCGCGACGCCGGGCGGTTCGCCGCGGTGGGCGAGTCGGCCGGCGCCATGCCCCTGGGCTCCGGGGCCCTCGCCGGGCTGAACTGGGACCTGGACCGAGCCGCGGTTGCAGACCAGCTCGGATTCGCCAGGCTGACCCAGAACTCGATCGACGCGGTCTCGAACCGCGACTTCGTGCTGGACCACCTCTCCGCCGCGGCGATCTGCGCCATGCACCTTTCGCGGCTCGGCTCCGAGGTGGTGCTGTGGTCGAGCGAGGAGTTCGGCTTCTGCGAGGTCGCCGAGGACTTCTCCTCGGGGTCGAGCATCATGCCCCAGAAGAAGAACCCCGACGCCGCCGAGCTCCTGCGCGCAAAGGCGCCCCGCGTTTCGTCGAGCCTGATGACCGTGCTCGGGGTGATGCACGGACTGCCCCTCGCCTATTCGAAGGACCTCCAGGAGGACAAGGAGGCGCTGTTCGACTCCGCCGACAACCTCGAGCTGTGCCTCGAAGCCGCCGAGCGGATGCTCGGAGGGATCGCCTTCGATCGCGACCGCCTCGCCGAGGCGTCGGCCGACGAGCTGCTCGCAGCGACGGACATCGCGGACCTCCTGGTCGCCAAGGGGATGCCGTTCAGGGAGGCGCACGGCGTGGTCGGCGGGCTGGTGCGGGAGTCCCTGGAGCATGGCCGGGCGCTCTCCGAGATCTCGCCTGAGGACCTGCGCAGACACTCCGAGCTGCTCGGCGACGACTACTACGAGGTCCTGGCCTCGGGCCGGTGGCTCGAGTCGAAGTCGTCGGCGGGCGGGACCGCGTCGAGCAGGATCGCGGAGCAGATCGAGGCGGCCCGGTCGGCGCTGGCTGATCTGGGCTGACGTGATCGCGGTCGCGCACGAGCGGGGAAGCCGGCTCGAGGCGGGCTTCTTCGACCGCTCCGTGCACGCGGTGGCCCGGGACCTGATCGGCTCCACGCTGTCGCTCGACGGGGTGGGGGGCGTGATCGTCGAGACCGAGAGCTACGAGCGCGATGACCCCGCCTGTCACGCCCACGTCGGGCTCACCGAGCGGACGGCGCCGCTGTTCGGGCCTCCCGGGTACGCCTACGTGTACCGCTCGTACGGCATCCACGCCTGCATGAACGTCGTCTGCGAGCCCGAGGGCGAGGCGGCCGCGGTGCTGATTCGCGCGCTCGAGCCGCGCTGGGGGATCGAGCGGATGCGCGAGCGTCGTGGGCGACGTCGGCTCGAGGCCCTCTGCTCGGGCCCGGGCAAGCTCACCGAGGCACTCGGGATCGGGCTGGAGCTCAACCGCGCCCCGCTCGCCGATGGCCCGCTCGAGCTCCGCGCCCAGGCGCGAGACGGAGGATCCCCCGCAGTCGTCGCCGGGCCGAGGATCGGGATCAGCAAGGCCGTCGAGCTTCCCTGGCGCTTCTGCGCCGTGGACAGCTCGTATCTGTCGCGACCGCCGGGCTGAGGCCGCGGGAGTCGCCTATCCGGAGACGCCGCCGTTCCCGCTCGAGCCGCCCGACGGGGCCCCGCCGCCCGAGGAGGGGGGAGTGCTCGGCGCCGGGGCCTGCTGGGGAGCCTGCTGTTGCGAGGGTTGGGCCGGTGCCGCCGTCTGCGGGACGGGCGCCGGCGCGGCGGGGGCCGCCGTGGTCGTGGTCGGGGCCGGCACGAGTGTCGTGGGCGTGGTCGAGGTGGACGACCCGCTCGACTTCTTGGCCGCCGTGCTCTGAGCCTTCTCGGCCTCGTAGGCCCCGACCACGTCGCTGAAGATCAACGCCGGGATAGTCCCGCCGTCCACGGGCGACCCCCCGTACTCGGTCAGCATCGGCTTGACCGAGTCGGCGTGGCCGACCCAGATCGCGACCGTGATCTGCTGATTCGAGCCGACGAACCACGCGTCACCGTTGTTCTCCGTGGTGCCGGTCTTTCCCCACTCGTTGGGGTCACCGGTGTCGGCGTTTCGGCCGGTGCCAGAGGTGACGACGCTGTGCAGCAGCGTCCTCGCCGTCGCCGCCACGTCGGGCGCCACGACCTGCTTGGTCTCGATCTTGTCCTGTCCCGGGCTGCCGTCGTTGGTCTGGACCAGGTTGCCGTTCGTGTCCTGCACCTTCTGGATTCCGATCGGCTCTCCGGGCGAGTCGGCCATCGACCCGCTGACGAGCTGCCCGTTGTGGGCGAGGGTGAGGTAGGCGTGCGCCATCTCGAGCGGGCTGACGCCGGTGCGCAGGCCGCCGAGGATCAGCGCCGGGTTGTACGGCGCGAACGGGTTGCCCCCGATCGAGTAGTCGACTCCGGGCGTCGCGAGGCTGGTCTGGATTCCCATTCGGTAGGCGGTCTGGGCGACGTTGGCCGGCCCGACCTCGGCGCCGAGCTGCGAGTACACGGAGTTGTCCGAGTACGTGGTCGCGGTGGCGATCGACGCGGTGCCCATGTACTCGTCTCCGTAGTTGTGGACCGGGAACACCTCGGGGACGACCTTGGTTGCGCCGTTCTTCTTCGTGACCTTTGCCCTGAAGGGGATGTTCTGCGGGGCCGAGTTGAACGTCTGGTCGGGCGAATGGCCCTGCTCGAGCGCGGTGACGAGCGTGAAGGGCTTGAACGAGGAGCCGGGCTGGCGGTGGCCCTGGGTGGCGAGGTTGAAGGGCTCGTTCTGGTAATCGGTCCCCCCGACCATCGCCCGCACGCCCCCGGTCACGTTGTCCAGCACGACCGCCGCGGAGTTCAAGCCGACGCCGCCGGCCCGCTGGTCGGTGATCCGCTGGAGCTGGTTCTGAAGCCCCAGGTCGAGGGTGGACGTCACCTGTAGGCCGCCGCCGAACGCCTCGCCCGCGCCGTACTTGTCGACCAGCTGCTGACGAAGCCATGAGGTGAAGTAGGGGGCCTTGGACTGCTCGACCGGCGTCTTGATCTGGGAGGCCTTGGGCATCGGCACCTTGGCGTACCGGAGGTACTCGTCCTGGGTTATGTAGCCCTGGTTCGCCATGTTCTGGAGCACCTGGTTGCGACGAGCCTCGGAGTCCTTGGGGTTGATCCGTGGGTCGTATCCGCTCGGATTGGCGATCAGGCCGGCGAGGGTCGCCGCCTCCCACGGGAGGAGCTGCGAGGCACATCGGTTTTGGGGGGCGCCGCAGCCCGGGTGGTTCCAGCCGAAGTAGGTCTTGGCGGCCTCCTCGATGCCGTAGGCGCCCTCGCCGAAGTAGATCTCGTTCAGGTACTGGGTGATGATCTTGTCCTTGTCCCAATGCCGCTCGAGCTGGTAGGCGAGCGCGGCCTCGCGAAGCTTCTGAAAGATCGTTCGACTGCCCTGGGCTTGAAGCGCGTTCTTGACGAACTGCTCGGTGATCGTCGAGGCGCCCTGGGTCGCGCCCGTGTGGAGCACGTCCTGGACCACCGCCCGCCCGATGCCCTGGAAGTCCACCCCGCGGTGCTCGTAGAAGCGCTGGTCCTCGATCGAGACGGTCGCCTCCTTGATGACCGGCGCGATGTCGCCCGAGTTGATCAGGATCCGCCCCTCGTTGTTGGTCAGGGTCGCGATCCGCTTGCCGTTGATGTCGTTGACCACGGAGTTCTGGGCATCCGCGAACTGGGCGCGATCCTCGAGCTGTGGGAGGTCGCTGGCGACGGCCATCATGATCCCGAAGATCCACGACACGAAGGCCAGCAGCACGAGTCCCATGAAGACGAGCGCAAAGCGCAGCTTCTTCAGCCTCGGGCGGCTCCTCGACGCGCGCTCCGCGGGTGGGGTCGCTCCCGGCGGCCGGCCGGCGGGGGAGGCCGACGACCCGTTGGACTTCGATCCGGCGCCGTTCGGCGTCGGGTCCGGGGGCGACGTCGAGCCGTCACCCTGCTCGCCCCCGCGGGGGCGGCGCCCCGGAAGCCTAAGCCTCGGAGCCATCTGGTGTCGCCGGTTTCGCGACCATCGCGTGAAGGCGCTCGGCGGTGGGCGGTCGGGCCCGAAGCCCGGCCGGTGAACATCCAAGAACAGCAGACGGGATGGCGGCTCCCGCCGAGCGAGCGCGTCAGTCTAGCATTGGGCCGGTGACGGATTCGCCGCCTGCCGAGGAGGCCGGGCGCCTCCTCGAGGGGGCGATCGACGCCCTGCCGAAGGGGCGGCTCGCCGAGCAGCTCGCCGCTGACAGGCCGCTGCGGGTCAAGCTCGGGATCGATCCCACCGCGCCCGACATCCACCTCGGGCATGTCGTCGTGCTCGACAAGCTGCGGGCCTTCCAGGACGCCGGCCACACCGTCGTCCTGATCATCGGCGACTACACGGCGAGGATCGGCGATCCGAGCGGCCGCTCGGTCGAGCGGCCCGTGCTCACGGATCAGGAGATCGACGCCAACGCGCGGACATTTCAAGACCAGGCGTTCAAGGTCCTCGACGCTGAGCGCACGGAGGTGCGCCGAAACAGCGAGTGGCTCTCGATGCCCAGCGACGATCTGTTCAGGCTGATCCGCCGGTTCACCGTCGCCCGGCTTCTGGAGCGCGACGAGTTCACTCGCAGGATGCAGGAGGCCGAGCCGATCTCGATGCTCGAGCTGCTCTACCCGGTGCTCCAGGGGTACGACTCGGTGGCGATCGAGGCCGACGTCGAGCTCGGGGGCAGCGACCAGACGTTCAACCTGTTGTTCGCGCGCGACGTGCAGGAGTCGTTCGGCAACGATCCCCAGTCGGTGGTCACGCTCCCGATTCTTCCGGGCACCGACGGGGTTCGGCGGATGAGCAAGTCGGCGGGCAACTACGTCGGTGTGACCGACGCGCCCGAGGAGATGTTCGGCAAGCTGATGAGCGTTCCCGACCAGGCGATGGCGGAGTACTACCGGCTGCTGCTCGGCTCCGAGCTCGACCCCAATCGCCATCCCGGCGAGGCCAAGCGCGATCTGTCCCGCCGACTGGTGGAGCGATTCCACGGGGCCGACGCAGGGGCCGAGGCCGAGGCCCGCTTCGACCAGCTCCACGTCCGGGGCGAGATCCCGGAGGAGATCGACGAGGCGGTTCTCGACACGGACGGCGCGGGCGCGCCGGTGCATCTGCCGGCTGTCCTGGCCGAGCACTTCGACCTCAGCCGCAGCGAGGCGAGGCGGCTGATCGAGCAGGGCGGGGTCAGGATCTCCGGGCGCGTGGTCGACTCGGGCCGGGTCGACCTGCCCGCCGAGGAGCTCGACGGCGAGGTGCTGCAGGTCGGCAAGCGCCGTCACATCCGCCTGCGGCTCGCGGGCGGGGCTTGACAGCGGCGCTAGAGTCCCTGTTCGACCTGCACGCCCGGCGTCTGCCAAGGGGCAGCGTCGCGCGATATACTCGATGGTCGCCTTCGGGCGACTTGCGGTCTTTCAGGAGAGTCCCTCCGAGAGCCGCGGGATGGTCCTTGAAAACTGAGCAGCGCGCGAGCAGCGGAACCAGGTTCCGAGGCTCGTGACGTCCGACCCGTCGTCGATGGCTTCGGCCATCCGCCGACGGGCTAGTAGAACCCTGTCATGTCGGCCGCCAGTCTGTGTACCCGGCGGTCAGCCAGGCATGACAACTCTCTGCGACTGAAGGGACCGGCGCCCCGTGACACGGGTTGTCGGATAGAGACCTCTAGTCACTTTTATGGAGAGTTTGATCCTGGCTCAGGACGAACGCTGGCGGCGTGCCTAACACATGCAAGTGGAGCGACGGACCAGGGCTTGCCCTGGGGCCA
>JBOGZB010000224.1:0-21371 GCA_050697175.1 Solirubrobacterales bacterium
CCGTGGCCGATCAGGTCGGGGGCGATCACCGTGTGGTCGCGGGCCAGCCCGAGCGCCACCGATCGCCAGTGAACCGACGAGTTGACCATCCCGTGGATCAGGACCACCGCCGGGCCGCTGCCGGCCGTCCGGTAGCTCACCCGGTGGCCGTGGAGCTCGACGTCCCACGCATCGAACGCCGCTGCTCATGGAGGCGGACGTTACCCGGGCGCGGCACTCGGTGGACGGCCCGGGGCCGGCGCTAGCGGCCGAGCGCCGACTTGAGCTGCTGGAGGCTGCCGTCGTACTGGGAAGCCGGCGGTGAGCCGGGGGTCGGGCCGCCCGGCCCGGGTCGGGTGCCGAGCAGCGCCGCTACGCCCGTGCTCGCGGGATGGGCGGCGACCTCGCGCCCGCTCCGCGATGCCGCGAGGCGGGCCCGTGCGCCATTTCGGCCCCGGTGGAGGGCCCGGTGCGACTGGACCCGCACGACGCCGCCCGAGCTCGCCTGGCCGTCGCTCGGGAAGCTCGGGCCGCCGTTGTCGATCAAGACGACCGCGGCGACCAGCACGGCGGCGACCAGGACCAGCGCCGTGCCGATGACGAGCCATGTGACCTTGCTCAGGAACACGATCTCCCGCCGGCGGTCAAGATGCCGCGCAAGCTAGCTGAGCCTGCCTTCTCCACAACCAAGGAACTGCGCTCGATGCGCTGAACTTATGGTCGAAATGGGTCTGCGCCGGCGATCGCGGCCGGATCGCACCGGTCGGTCGCGTGCGGGCCCGACTGACTAGGGTTGGGCCATGGGGTTGCTCGCCTGGATCCTGCTGGGGTTGCTCGCCGGGACGATCGCGCGGGCGCTGGTGCCCGGTCGCACCGAGCCCGGCGGCTGCGTCGGCACGACCGCCATCGGCATCGTCGGCGCGCTGCTCGGCGGCCTGCTCGCGAGCGCCCTCGATATCGGCGAGCTCAAGCACTTCTTCGATCTCGAGACCTGGCTGATCGCGATAGCCGGGTCCGTCCTGCTGCTCTTGGCGGTCCGCCTGATCGCCGGTCCGCGCGGCTCCTGACCGGGTCGGGCCGCGTCGCTCGACACCCCGCTCGCGGCTTCCCCGGGGAGTGTTAGGTTCTGCTCATGCCTCAGGGCTGATCACAGAACATCGACCGCAAAGCGAGGAAACATGCCCACTGGCACGGTGAAGTGGTTCAACGAGGAGAAGCGGTTCGGGTTCATCACCCCCGATGAGGGTGAGCTCGATCTGTTCGTCCATCAGACCGGGATCGCCGACGGCGCCCGGTCGCTGCCCGAGGGGTCGAAGGTCTCGTTCGACTCCGAGGACGGCCCGAAGGGGCCGAAGGCGGTGAACGTCAAGGTCGAGGACGCGTCCTGACCGGGTGACTACTCGGCGAGCTCGTCCTTGGTGAGGTCGTCGAGCAGGTTGCGAAGCTGCGGCCCCCGCTCGTCCTCGAGCACCACGACCGTGCCCGGCCAGTAGGGGCTCTCGGCGGCCGTGGAGCCGAGCAGGCCGGGGGAGAAGACCCAGCTCCCGGTGTTCCAGAGCCTCGTCCCGGTTTCCAGCCGCCACCCCGTCTCGCTTCGGATCGGCCCGCTGCGGTGCGTGTGGCCGAAGATCAGGTGGTCGGCCTCGATGTCGAGGGCGCGCTCGACCTGGGCCATCGCGGCGAGGCCCGCCCGCGTCACGCCGCCAGGGCTGAGGTCCGAGCGGACCGGCCCCAGGCCGAGGCGGTTCGCCACCCCGACCGCGCCCGGCACGGCCACCGTGCCGAGCAGCCAGCCCCTCAGCTTCGCCGCCCGGCTGTAGCCGCCGCCGAGCGCCTGCCATACGCGGGCCGACGGGTTCGAGCCGCCGAGCCGGTCATCGGTGCCGCCGGCCTGGGCGAGCGCGAACAGGAACGCGTAGACGGGCGCCTGGGCCCGCTCGTAGTCGTCTGGCGTGGCCGACCCGCGCTCGGTCTCGGCGTCCGGGGCGGCGATCTCCCTGCCCGTGCTCAGGACGCGCTCGACCGCCGCGACCGCGAGCCGCTCGAAGGTCGGGACGGTCAGGTGGCGGTCCAGGAAGTGGCCATGGGTTGCGTAGACGTCGGGTCGCAGCCAAACGCCCGGGTAGGCGAGCTCCACCTGGTCGAGGCCGGCGTCGCGCAGGAGCTCCGCCGCGGGTCCCGACTCGGCCGGCGCCCGCTCCTCGAGGCCCAGCGGCGGAGCCCCCTCGAGGCGCCGGCGCTCGAGCCACTCCTCGAGCAGGTGGTGGTCGTGGTTACCCGGGACGAGCAGGAGCGGCGCGTCCCCGATCACCTCGCCGAGCTCGGCGAAGAAGGGCCGCGCCGCGTCGATCGCCGAGGACAGCGGCCGATCCCGGAGCTCCACCGCGTCGCCGAGCACGACGATCCGGTCGGCGCCCTCGAGCTCGGCCCAGAGGATCCGTCGAAGGTCAGGCCGGCGAAGCAGGTCGGCCCCGCCGCTGGATCCGAGGTGCAGGTCGGAGAGGATCACCGTCCGCATGACCTAATCGTCCACTAAGCTCGCCCCTTGATGTCCGCCGGTGCGGTGAGCGAGGCTGCGACGAGGATCGGGATCCCGGTCGAGAACCCGGCCACCGGCGAGACGATCGCCACCGTTCCCGACCTCGGTCCCGAGCAGGTCCGGGCGATGGTGGCCCGCGCGCGCGAGGCGCAGCCGGTTTGGCAGGCGATCGGCTATGCGGGGCGGGCCGAGGTGCTCGAGGCGGCTCGTCGATGGATGGTCGCCAACGCCGAGCGGGTCGTGAACACGATCGTCGCCGAGACCGGCAGGCCCGCTGACGAGACGCAGTTCGCCGAGCTCGGCTACGGGCTCTCGGCGCTCGAGTTCTGGGCCGAGAACGCCCCTCGCTACCTCGCCGACGAGCAGATCGAGTCCGCGTCGCCGTTCCTGCGCGGGCGCCGGATGGCCGTGCGCTACGCGCCGCTCGGGGTCGTCGGGGTGATCGGTCCCTGGAACTACCCGTTCAACAACTCCTTCGGCGACTGCATCCCGGCGCTTGCGGCGGGCAACGCGGTGGTCCTGAAGCCTTCGGAGATCACCCCGCTGACCTCGCTGCTGATGGCCGAGATGCTCGCCGAGGCGGGGATCCCTGAGCACTCCTTCCAGGTTGCCACGGGGCTCGGCGAGACCGGCGCGGCGCTGGTCGACGACGTCGACATGGTGATGTTCACCGGGTCGGCGGCGACCGGCAAGAAGGTGATGGCGCGGGCCGCCCAGACGCTCACCCCGGTCAGCCTCGAGCTGGGCGGCAAGGATCCGATGATCGTGCTCGCCGACGCGGACGTCGAGCGGGCCGCCAACGCGGCGGTCAGCTACGGCCTCAACAACTCGGGGCAGGTGTGCATCTCGGTGGAGCGGATCTACGTCGAGGAGCCGATCTACGACGAGTTCTTGGAGCGCCTGACCACCAAGGTGAGGGCCCTGCGACAGGGCCCTCCCGGCGAGCCGGGCACGGTGGACGTCGGCGCGATCATCTTCCCGCCGCAGATCGAGCTGATCGAGGCGCATGTCCGCGACGCGGTCGCCAAGGGGGCGCGCGTGGTGACCGGAGGGGCCCGGGTCGAGGATTCTCCCGGGCGGTTCTTCGAGCCGACGATCCTCGCCGACGTCGACCACTCGATGCGGTGCATGGCCGAGGAGACGTTCGGGCCGACCCTGCCGGTGATGCGCGTCGGCGACGCCAATCAGGCGATCCGGCTCGCCAACGAGGGCCCGTACGGCCTTCAGGCCTCGGTCTGGACCACCGACACGGATGCGGGGGAGAGGCTGGCGCGCCGGATCGACGCCGGGGTGTGCTGCGTCAACGACGCGCAGGTCAACTACGTGGCGCTCGAGCTGCCGATGGGGGGCTGGAAGGCGTCGGGGCTCGGCTCGAGGCACGGCCCCGACGGGATCCGCAAGTACACCCGGCGCCAGTCGCTCCTGATCACGCCCGCCTACGCGCCATCCCGCGAGCCGCACATGCTTCCGTACTCGCCGGCCGTGACCCAGCAGGTCGGGCAGGCGATCAGCGCCCTCGCGGCGAGCGAGATGTTCAGCAACGCGCAGCGCCGAACCCTGGCGACCCTCTGCGACACGGTGATCCCGTCGCTCTCTCCGCCGCCCGGCGAGCCCGACCCGGACGGGTTCTGGGCGCGGGCCGCGTCGCACCTCGGCGTCCCGGAGGCGATCGAGTTGGCGCTGCTCGAATCGGCTGCCCCGCCCGACCAGATCGAGGGGCTTCGGCGGCTGCTCGACGGGCTCGCCGCCGAGGGCATGGCGCCCGAGACCCCGCAGGAGGCGCGCGAGCAGATCGTCCATGGGTTCGCCGACTCCGGGCCCGACGCGCTGGCCGGGATCACGGCGCTCCGCGGGCTGACGACCAGCTTCCACTACGCGCTGCCCGACCTGGCGACGGGCCGAAACGCCAACTGGGACGCGATCGGCTATCCGGGGCCGCGCTCGGCCCCACCCGACGTCCCCAAGCCGCTCCCCGTCAAGCGCCCCTCCTCGTCGGAGGTGGTCATCGAGGCGGACGTCTGCGTGATCGGGTCGGGAGCCGGGGGCGGCGTGGTCGCGGGCGAGCTCTCGGCGACCGGAAAGCAGGTCTGCGTCGTGGAGAGCGGCGGCTACTACAACGAGGCGGACTTCGACCAGCTCGAGCTGGGCGCCTACCAGCGCCTCTACATGAACTCGGGGCCCTTCCCGACCGCTGAGGGACAGGTCTCGATCGTCGCCGGCTCGACGCTCGGCGGTGGGACGGTGGTCAACTGGACCAACTGCCTTCGCACCCATCCCTGGGTGCGGGAGGAATGGAGCCGCGAGTTCGGGCTCGAGGGGCTCGACGGGGCCGAGTTCGACCGCCACCTCGACGCCGTGCTGGCCCGGCTCGACGCCAACAACGCGTGCAGCGACCTGAACCCGGTCCACGAGCGCCTGCGCGAGGGGTGCGAGCGGCTCGGCCACGACTTCCAACTCACGGTCCGAAACGCCGACCGCGACTCCTACGACTCCGACAGCGCCGGGTACATGGGGTTCGGCGATCAGTCGGGCTCGAAGCTCTCGACCCAGAAGACGTATCTCGTCGACGCCACCGATCACGGCGCCGACCTGGTGCCGAACTGCCGGGCCGAGCGGATCCTGGTCAAGGGCGGCCGGGCGGTCGGGATCGAGGCGCGATGGATCGACCCCGAGCAGGCGCAGACGAACGGCGCCGGGTCGCGTGTGGTGGTGCGCGCGCCGGCAATCGTCGTGGCGTGTGGGTCGATCTGCTCGCCGGCCCTGCTCCTGCGCTCGGGAATCGGAGGCCCAGCGGTCGGCGAGCACCTGCGGCTCCACCCGACCGGAGCGATGACGGGGGTCTACCCGGATGACCAGGGCTGGTGGTGGGGCCCGCCGCAGTCGGCGATCTCGCACCAGTTCGCCGACCTCGAGGACGGCTATGGCTTCCTGGTCGAGTCGGCCCAGGCCACGACGGGGCTGTTCGCCGGGGCCTCACCCTGGCTCTCGGGACGCGACCACAAGGAGCGGATGCTCGCCTGGCGGCGCTGCGCGCCGTTCATCAACCTGACCCGCGACCGTGGCGAGGGCCGCGTCACCGTGGACGGTGCAGGCAACCCGGTGACCGAGTACCGGCTCACCGACGAGCTCGACATCCGCAACTTCCGGCGCGGCCTCGCCGAGCTGATCCGGATCCACGAGGCGGCCGGGGCTGAGCAGGTGATCAGCGGCGGCCGAAAAGCGCCGATCTGGGAGCGCGGCGACGACCTCGAGGCGTTCATCGACGCGGTCGTCGCGCACTCGCTCGAGCCGCGCGACTACGCGGTGTTCAGCGCCCACCAGATGGGAAGCTGCCGAATCGGCGCCGACCCGTCGACTACGGTCGGCGATCCGTGGGGCCAGCTCCACGACACGAAGGGCGTCTGGATCGCCGACGCGAGCGCCTTCCCGACCGCCTCGGGCGTCAACCCGATGCTGACCATCATGGCCCTGGCGCGGCGCACCGCGGGGGCGATCGCCGCGGCGCTTTGACGCGGGCGCGGATTCGCCGGCCCGCGGATCGCCGCCGCCTCGCATAGGATCGCGCCGTGCCGGTCGACGCCTTCCGCACTCCGGACGAGCGCTTCGAGGACATCCCCGACTTCCCGTTCGATCCGCACTACCGCGAGGTCGACGGGCTCCGCCTCTGCCACCTCGACGAGGGCGCGGGCGCCCCGGTCGTCTTCTTCCACGGCGAGCCGACCTGGTCGTACCTGTGGCGCAAGGTGATCCCGCCGGTCCGCGACGCCGGCTTTCGGTGCATCGCCCCGGACTACGCAGGGTTCGGTCGCTCCGACAAGCCGACCGACTTCGACTGGTACACCTACGACCGCCACACCGAGATCGCGGCCGGACTGCTCAGCGATCTCGATCTGCGTGACGCGACCGTGGTCGTCCACGACTGGGGCGGCCCGATCGGGCTTCGATGCGCGGTCGAGCATCCCGATCGGGTCTCGAGGATCGTGATCATGGACACCGGCCTGTTCACCGGCGAGCAGCCGATGTCCGACGCCTGGCATGCGTTTCGCGACTTCGTCGAGCGGACCGAGGACCTGCCGATCTCGATGCTGGTCCGAAACGCGTGCGCGCGAGGCATGGCCGATCACGCGGTCGCCGCCTATGACGCTCCGTTCCCGACCCCCGAGTCGAAGGCGGGGGCGCGGGCCTTTCCACTCACCCTGCCCACCTCGCCCGAGATGCCCGGAGCCGCCGCCGGGAAGCGCGCGCTCGAAGGGCTGCGCGGTGACGAGCGACCGACCCTTGTCCTGTGGGCGGACTCCGACCCGGTGCTCCCGTTCAAGGTCGGCGAGGCGTTCGCGAGCCTGATCGGCGCCGATCCGCCTCGCAAGATCGAGAACGCCTCGCACTTCCTCCAGGAGGATGCGGGCGAGGAGATCGGCGGCGTGATCGCCGATTGGCTGACCCGAGGCTGACGGCGCGGTGGGCAGACCGGTGAGGGACCACCGAAAGATCACCGACGAAGCTCGAGGAGGGGCGTGAGCCGCGCTCTGTACTTGCTGGGGCGCTTCTGCACGAGACACCGCTTCGGGGTCGTGATCGGGTGGGTCGCGTTGATGGTCGCGACGGCCGTGATCGCCAACGCGGTCGGCAAGCAGACGAGCAACAACCTGACCCTGCCGGGGACCGGGTCGACCCAGGCCCAGGATCTGCTCTCCGCGAACCTCCCCAACCAGGCGAACGGGACCAACCCGGTTGTCATGGAGGCCCCGCACGGCACCCTCGACTCCGGGGCCAACGCGAAGACGGTCAAGGCGACCACGAAGTCGCTCGCCCAGGCCCCGTACGTGATCAAGGCGGTCAGCCCGCTGAGCACCGACGGCGCGGCCGCGCTCAGCAAGGACAAGCGGATCGGCTACATCTCGGTGACGCTCGACCAGAGCAGCGCCGACCTGACCGAGGAACAGGCGAACAAGGTCATCGACGCGGAGTCTCCCGCCACCGACAAGGGCTTCCAGGTGGCGAACGGGGGGTACCTCGGGCAGGCGGTCTCCAAGGCCTCGACGGAGTCGAGCGAGGCGGTGGGGATCGCGGCTGCGATCGTCATCCTGCTGTTCACGTTCGGCACCGCGGCCGCAATGGGGCTGCCGATCGCGACGGCGCTGGTCGGCCTGGTCACCGGGCTGGCGGCGATCGGCCTGCTCGGCCACGGGATCGACGTGCCGACGGTCGGCCCGACCCTCGGGACCATGCTCGGGCTCGGGGTGGGGATCGACTACGCGCTGTTCATCGTCACCCGCCACCGCGGCTTCATGGAGCAGGGCCATCCGATCGACGAGTCCGCTGCTCGAGCGGTCGCGACCGCGGGTGGAGCGGTCGTATTCGCCGGGGGCACAGTGGTGATCGCGCTGTGCTCCCTGGCGGTGGCGCAGATCCCGATCGTCAGCGCGCTCGGCTACTCGGCGGCGATCGTCGTCCTGATCGCGGTGGTCACCGCCGTGACCCTGTTGCCGGCGCTCCTGGCGATCCTCGGCAAGCGGATCGACTCGCTCCGGGTTCCCTTCCTGCGCCCGCCCGCCCACGACCACCGCCCGCACGGCTGGGCGAGATGGGCCCGTGGGGTCGGCAAGCGCCCGCTGCCGGCCGCGCTGCTCGGCGCCGGCATCCTGATCGTGCTGGCGATCCCGGCGCTCCACCTGCAGCTCGGCCAGCAGGACAACGGCCAGATGCCCACCTCGACGCAGACCCGGCAGGCCTATGACCTGCTGCGGCAGGGGTTTGGTCCGGGCTCGAACGGGCCGTTCCTGGTCGCGGTCGACTTCGGGTCAAGCCCGGCGCACAACGACTCCAAGCAGCTCAAGCAGGTCGAGCAGCAGCAATCCCAGGCCGAGCAGCAGGCCGTTACCCAGGCGACCGCGCAGCTCGAGGCCCAGGGCGTGCCGCCCGCCGAGGCGCAGACGCAGGCGCAGCAGGAGGTCTCCTCCCAGCCACCGACCAAGCAACAGAAGCAGGCCTCCCAGCAGGAGGCCTTCCTGAAGACGCCTGCCAGCGACCCGCGGCTAGTCAAGCTCGAGAACCAGATCGGCAAGGCGAAGGGCGTCAAGCAGGTTTCGCCGGCGACGCTCGACAAGCCCGGCGACACGGCGGTCTTCACGGTCGTCGCGACGACCGCTCCGTCCGCCGACGTGACCTCCGACCTGGTCAGGCACCTGCGCTCCCCGGTGATCCCCGACGCGCTCAAGGGCACCACCCTGACCGCCTACGTGGGCGGTCAGACCGCCGGCTACATCGACCTCGCCGACCGGATCAGCGAGAAGCTCCCGCTGGTGATCGCCACGGTGCTCGTGCTCAGCTTCCTGCTGCTTTTGATCGCCTTCCGCTCGATCGTCGTGCCGCTGACCGCAGGGCTGATGAACCTGCTCTCGGTGGGCGCCGCGTACGGGATCCTCACCTTCGTCTTCCAGGACGGGCACGGCGCAAACCTGATCGGCCTCGACGGAGCGATCCCGATCGTCAGCTACGTGCCGCTGCTGATGTTCGCGATCCTGTTCGGGCTCTCGATGGACTACCAGGTGTTCCTCTTGACCCGGATCCAGGAGCACTACCGCGAGAACGAGGACAACCACGAGGCGGTCGTGGACGGCCTCGCGGTCAGCGACCGGGTGATCACCTCGGCGGCGCTGATCATGGTCAGCGTCTACACGAGCTTCATCCTGAACGGCGACCCGACCGTGAAGCAGTTCGGCCTCGGGCTGGCCGCCGCGATCGCCGTCGACGCGACGATCGTTCGGTGCCTGCTGGTGCCGTCGGTGATGGTGATGCTCGGCCGAAGCAACTGGTGGCTGCCCGGCTGGCTCTCGCGCCTCGTCCCGAGGGTCGGGATCGAGGGCGACGACTACTTCAGGGCCAAGGACGCCGCGGCCGCCGCGAGCGGCCCACCGCCCGGCGGCTGAGACGCCCGGCTCAGAGCCTGACCGCGATCGCCTGGGTGATCAGCTCGGCGAGCGGCCCGGTGGGGTAGCCGGCCACCGTCCCGCCGCCCGAGACGACCACGATCCGGCCGCCGTCGCTGTCCATGGTCATGTCGAGCCGCACCGGGATCGGCTGATCGGCGCCCAAGGCACGGTCGGCGAACAGCCCGAGGAGCGCGCCACCCGGGAGGCCCAGCCGCTCGGCTCCGTAGCTCGCGAGGCCTCCGCCGGTGGTGCTCGCATCGGAGACCAGGTGGTACGTCGCGGAGGGGCTCGAGCGAGTGAGCTCGAAGCTCGAGACCGCGAACGGGCCGGCGCGGAAGTCGTTCAGGCTCACGTCGACCCGGTCGAACCCGTCGAGCTTGTCGAACACGGTGCCACCCGAGGAGTCGAGAGGCAGGTCGATCCCGCTCCCGGTGACCGAGATCCGATCACCGTCCCCCCACAGAAGCCGCGCGGCCGGGAACGCCGACAGCGAGACGTCGGCGGTCCCGCCGTGGTCGGTGAGACGGCCCTCGATCCGATTCGCCGCGAGGGGCGGGAGGATGAGTTGCGAGGCGACCGCCACGACCACCAGCGCCATCACGACGACGACGAGCCAACGGGTCATCGGATGGAGCTTCCCACCTCGGCGCCGCTGGGCGCGGGGACGGAGGGTCCGCCGGGGCGACGGACCCTCCGCACCTGATCAGGCGCGGGCCGTCGTCAGCGCTTGGCGCAGTTGACGACCGCGGTGTAGACGATCTGGCCGCCGCCGTTGGCGGGGTTTCGCACTCCCACGCTCCAGCCGCGCTCCTCGTTCTTGACCGACTCGTAGACGACGCCGTCCTGGTTCGGATCCATGCTGACGCCCCCCGAGACGGACTCATAGCCCACCGGGCATCGCGGCGCGACGTTGTCGAAGTTCCCGTCCAGCGCATGGCCCTGCTTCTGACGCTCCAGGACGGGGCTGATCTTGCCCGGCGTGCTTGCCCCGGCGCTCGCGCCCAGCGAGCTGACCAGCGCCGCGCCGGCGACCAGCAGCGCGGCGAGTGCGAGCAGCGCCGCGGGTGACTTTCGAGCCGTGTTCACGGTTCGCATCGGTTTCTCCCTTCGTCGAGGCGGCGGCTCGCCGCCTTGCGCTCCGAGCCTATGGCAAGCTTTCCGCCTTCGCAGACGGCCAACTCGACAGGAAGGCAGGCGATGCTGATCTCGACCATGAACGATCTTCCGGGCTATGAGATCGAGGAGGTCCTCGGCGAGGTGTTCGGGCTGACGGTCCGCTCGCGCAACATCGGCTCACAGATCGGGGCCTCGTTCAAGTCGCTGGTCGGTGGCGAGCTGGCCGGAATGACGAAGATGCTCGCCGAGGGACGCGAGCACGCGACCGGGCGGCTGGTCGAGGAGGCCGAGGGCAAGGGCGCCGACGCGATCGTCGCCTTCCGCTTCGACACCTCCGAGCTCGGGACCACCTGGACGGAGATCTGCGCCTACGGCACCGCCGTGCGGACGCGCAAGCTCTAACCGGAGTTGCCGGAGCGGATCGCTCGCCAGTCCGGCCACTCGTCGGGCGAGCCCTCCGGGCGGTGCAGGGCGACGGGGTCGCCCGGCGGAAGCTCGTCCAGGAGCTCGCGGTTTCGCGGCTCCGCGATCTGCTCGGCCACGGTCCGCCGCGCGACCTCGATGACCCGGTTTCGGTTCCGGGGGCTCATCAGGTTCGGCCCCATCGCCTGGAGGTCGTCGTCGGTCGGCTGGATCACCACGACCTCGGTCCCCACCTCGTGGAGGCGCTTGGACTCGGCTCCGAGTCGCTGGCTGGAGGCCCGGCGCATCCCCAAGTTGATCCACTCGCGGGGGTTGAGGGCGCCGCGGAGAGGGTGGAGGGTGGAGGTGGGGTTGAGGCAGATCACGAGGTCGAGCCGCTCGGCCCGCAGAAGGTCCATGTTGGAGGCCGAGTAGATGCCGCCGTCGACATAGCGGCGCCCGCCGATCGTCACCGGGTGGTAGAAGCCCGGGATCGCACACGAGGCCGACACCGCGTCGGCCAGGTCGGCGTCCGGAGAGTTCGGGCGGCCGAACGGCACCCGCCGGCCCGTCACGTAGTCGCAGGTGGCTATCCACAGGTTCGGGTGCGGACTCCAGCCGGCCGGGACGACGCGGCGGATCGTTTCGCGAAGCGCCCCGGTGGAGAAGATGCCGCGCGGGATCCAGCCGGTCGCGAGGGTGGCCGGCGTGTAGCGGCGCGGATTCGCCAGGGTGCGGAGGGCCAGCCGCCACGACCCTGGGCCGAACGGCGGCCAGGTGCGGACCAGCTCGAAGCGAGCCCCCGCGGCACGGTCAGCGTCGGCGGCCGGGCGGCCCTCGGCGTCGACGAGGCCGTCGAAGATCTCGCCGCGGGAGTGCGCGACCATGAACCACGGCGGGATTCCCGAGGCGCAAAGGGCGCCGATCATGGCCCCCGCCGAGGTACCGACCACGTAGTCGGCTTCGGCCGGGTCCCAGCCGGTTTCGAGCGCCAGCGCGTCCAGCCCGCCGGTCAGCCAGGCGCCCCCCTGGATGCCCCCCGCGCCGAGGACGAGCCCGACCCTCATCCAAGAGAGCTTATTCGGGGGATCGGGCGCCCCGACGCGGCGGTGGCGCTTTACCGTCGCATACCGACCGAAAAGCGCCACCCTCCCGCCCCGCGGCGGGAGCGGCTCGCTAGATTGGGACCACCGCACGCGGCTGTGGCGGAATTGGCAGACGCGCGGCGTTCAGGTCGCCGTGTCCGAAAGGACGTGGAGGTTCGAATCCTCTCAGCCGCACCTCGACGGGCCCCCGAATCCGGCCATCGGATCGGAGGCCCGTTGCTATCCTGGCCGGCTGATCCGCCGCTATCGTCTAGGGGACTAGGACGCCGGATTCTCAGTCCGGAAACCGGGGTTCGAATCCCCGTAGCGGTGCTTGACAGAGGGCTTGATAAAGCCCTTTTCCTCGTTCGAGGGCACGGAAGGACCAACGGGAGGACCAATGCGCATTTCGCCGCGCTCGCCCAGGTCCCGGTCGGACAGAGGGTCGCACCAGGTAGCGCGCCCATGCCCGGTGGCCCGGTCGAATCCTCGAGCGGCTCGAGGGCGACCCGCTCGCGATCGAAGCGGCGGAGCTCAATAGTGCCGGTCGGCGACGCGAGATACTGCGCGGGCGATGTCGGAGGAGAGCGTGGAGATCGTGCGGCGAATCCACGACGGTTGGTCGCGTGGTGATTTCAGCGTTGGGGCAAGTCTGATGGCCCCGGAATTTGAATGGCACCAGCACGCGGAGGCCGTCGAGCCGGGGTCGCATCGCGGGGCGGCTATCGGGGGCGCGATCGGCAAGATCTTCGAGGTTTATGAGAACTTCCGGGTTGAACCCGAGGAATACGTCGATGCCGGGGACAAGGTGGTGGTCATCGCTCGCATCCAAGCCACCGGCAAGGGAAGCGGGGTCGAGTTGGACCAGAGGTACTCGTTCGTGTGGACCGTGCGGGGCGGCAAGTTGGCCGAGGTCGCCGTTTTCTTGAATCGCAAAGCCCTCGAAGCCGCCGGGCTGTCGGAGTAGGCGATGTCCCAGGAGAACGCAGCGGTAGTACTGCGATCGATCGAGGCCTACGAGGATGACGAGGAGGCCTTTCTCAGCACGTTGGATCCGGGCGTCGAGTGGTACCCGATCGGGGAGGGGCATATCCCGTCCCGGGGTCATGAGGCCGCCCTCCGTGTCCGGAGGAGTTGGCTCGAGAACTGGGAGGGGCATCAGATCGATGTCGAGGAGATGAAGGACGGCGCGGATAGCGTCGTGGCCTGCTTGCATCCCACCGGCCGAGGCGTGAGAAGCGGGGTGGAGGTCGATCTGCGCCTCTATCTGCACTTCAAACTGCGCGACGGCAAGATCGTCTACCTCTACGAGTACGCGGACCGGGGCGAGGCCCTCGAAGCCGCCGGGCTCTCGGAGTAGGCGGTGTCGCAGGAGAACGTGGAGATCGTGCGGCGAGCCTACGAGGCCTTCAACGGGGGCGACCGCGACGCGGGGGTGGCGGACGTTGCGCCGGATTTCGAGTACGTCGCCAGCGACGCGATCCCCGGCGCCACCGGGAACTACCGGGGGCCTGAGGGATTCAAGCGCTTCACGGAGTGGCTCCTGGACCAGTTCGACGATGTTCGAGTCGAACTCACCGAGGTGATCGAGGCGGGCGATCAGGTGGTGGTCCGGGCCACGAGTCGGGGGCGCGGGAAGCGAAGCGGTGCCGAGACCAGCTGGGATGTCTGGCAGGTCTGGACTCTGCGCGACGGCAAGGCCGTGCGCGGCGAAGGATTCACAAGCAGAGAGGAAGCCCTCGAAGCCGCCGGGCTCTCGGAGTAGGCGGTGTCGCAGGAGAACGTGGAGATCGTGCGCCGCATCGTCGAAGCCATCCGAGACAGGAGGTGGGAAGAGGCGATACGCCAGCTCGCGCCGGACATTGAGCTTCATGGCACGGTCGGTGGGCTCACCGAAGGCAGCGTCTGGCGTGGCCCAGCGCAGGTCCTGGATTTCTTCGAGCAGGACAGCGAGGCCTGGCATGAGCGCCGACTGGACGCGGAGCAGTTCATCGATGCGGGCGACCGGGTCGTCGTGCTCCTGCACGAGTTTCGGCGCGGGAAGGGGAGCGGGGTGGAGACGGAAACCGACACCGCGATGGTCTACGAGCTGCGTGACGGGCGTGTGGTCCGCCTCCAGGGCTACATGGATCGAGATGAAGCCCTCGAAGCCGCCGGGCTCTCGGAGTAGGCGATGTCGCAGGAGAACGTGGAGATCGTGCGGGGTGCATTCGCAGCGTGGAACGCGGGCGAAATGGACGCCGTCCGCGAGGCTTTCGACCCAGACGCCATCATGCGGATGCCCGAGGGGTGGCCGGAGCCTGGGCCGTTCGTCGGGCGCGACGCGGTCGTGCGCCAGCTCGAGCAGCAGCGCGAGACCTGGGACACCGACAGCTTTGAGCTCACCAGCGACTTCATCGAAGTCGGGGACCGGGTTGCGGTGAGGTTCATCTGGCACGGCGCGGGCTACGGCCCTGAGTCGAACATCGAGGCGACGGCGGTCTACACGGTGAGCAAGGGAAGGATCTTCTACGTGGAGCACTTCTGGGATCACGCCGAAGCCCTCGAAGCCGTCGGCCTGTCGGAGTAGGCGGTGTCGCAGGAGAACGTGGAGATGGCGCGGCGTGTCTTCGACGCACTGAATCGCGGAGACCTTCCCGACGCGATGGAGGACGCCGCGACGGACTTCACGTTCGACTTCTCGCGCTCCAGGAGCTTTGAGCGAGGCGTGTACGGGCGGGACGAGGTTGCCGGCCTCCAGGAGGCCTTGGTCGGGGTCTGGGAATCAATGCATTGGGATGCAACGGAGTTCATCGAGCGCGGAGATGAAGTGATCACGCCGATCACAACGCACCAACGGGGTCGCCAGGGGATCGAGGTTCAGACGACAGTGGCATGGCTTTGGTCGTTCCGAGACGGACGAATCGCGCGGATCACCTTCTTCCAGTCGCGAGAGGAAGCCCTCGAAGCCGCCGGGCTCTCGGAGTAGGCGGCGCGACCGATGCCAGCTCAACTCAAGTACGTCGACCCCAACCGGCCACGCAGCTTGTTCAGCCGGCTCTTCGCCGCGTTTTCCACCACTCGCCTGGGCAGGTTCCTCTCGACCAGAATCGTTTGGAAGCTCGATCCGTATCTGCTGCGGGCAACGAGGGGTCGCCTCGGTATGGGGCTCGTCCTGCCCACCGCGCTGCTCGAGACCCGGGGCGCGAAGAGCGGTGCGGTGCGGCGCAATGGCGTCATCTATTTCCACGACGAAGACCGGGTCACGATCATCGCCTCGAAGGCCGGTGACGAAAGACACCCAGCGTGGCTTCACAACCTGCGGGCGCATCCCGACGTGACGTTCGGCGGTATCCCCATGCGGGCGACGGTAATTGAAGACGAAGCTGATCGCCGAAGGCTGTGGACGCTCGCCGACCGTGTCTTTGCGCCCTACGCGACGTACCGTCGAGACGCGGCGAAGGCAGGCCGGACGATCCCGATCGTCCAGTTCGTCAAGCTCGAGTCAGGCGCGCGTTCCAGATCGAGCTAGCGGCGTCCTGCTCGCCTACTCCGGACTCCGGGACTTGGCGTCATGAGCGCTCGAAGGAGCGAGCGCCTCACTCCCTTGAAGCACCCACTCCCTCCCGGTCCCCCTGGCACGAGAGGAGGCATCTCGGAGGGTGTGCGACCTCGACGGATGTCGTATTCCGTGCCTCTAGGCGGTCCGTTGTGGCGACCCTACCTTCGACCCGCAGGCCGCGCAAGGGGCGATACCGGGTTTCGGTATCCGGGCGCAGTCTTTTATCCGAGATCCCGTGGCTACTCCCGCATCTCGGCGGCTTCGACGGCGCGATCACGCCCGCAAGTGGTCAAGCGGTGCAGTTCGAATACGCTGTCGATGAACCCGCGGAGGCTTGCCGTAGTAGTACGGGCTCGGAGCGGTTCAGCGACTGGGAGGGATTCCGATGCGACGTTCATTCTTGTTCATTGCGATGGCCGTGGCGGTCGTCGTTCCGGCCATCGCGCTTGGGGCGGGCCCGACGCAGATCCAGGTCAAGGACAACTCCTTCACGCCCCAGAACCCTCCGCTTCGAGGCTTTCAGACCGGGGCCAGCTTTCACTGGCAGCGTGCCGCGTCGTCGACCGGGAACCACAACGTCCACCAGGACGCCGGGCTGTTCAGCTCGGGCAACCCGACGACCGGCGCGATCAACTACACGGTCAGCGCATCGGCCGGCAGCTACCACTACTACTGCGACACCCACGGCTCCCCCGCGGGGGGCATGACCGGCATGGTCAAGGTCCGCCCCGCGTTCAACGCCGCTCCGACCGGTAGTCCGTTCACCGTCATCTGGGCCGACTCGGGCACCACGACGGGCCAGGCCTTCGACGTCAACTACCGGGTCGGCACGTCGGGCGCCTGGAAGGTCTGGAAGAACGACACCGCGCAGCGCCAGGCCGTGTTCGGCCAGGCCGGCAGCCCGGTCGCCGTCACCCCGGGCAAGACCTACCAGTTCCAGGTCCGCTCCGAGAAGGGCAGCGACCACAGCAAGCGAAGCGACTTCTCGCCCCCGCTCAGCGTCAAGCCGTAGGCGGAGCGCGGCGCCGGCTTCGGGCCGGCGGCGACGGCCGGTCGGCGATCACCCGTCGGGATGTGCGGCGAGCCAGGCGCGGTAGTCGCGCGTGTAGACCGTTCCCGGGATGTACATCCCGGAGTCGAACTTGGTGCTGAAGAGGCTTGTGGCGGGCTCGCCGTCGACCGTCCTGGCGAGCATCCTCTGAGCGGCGTCGGGGTCTTTCTTGATGTAGAGCGCGAGCCAGGCTCTGACGTAGTGGTCGAGGAGCTGGTGCTGCGCCGAGGAGCCGCCCGAGGCGAAGTCGTTGTGCGCGAAGCCGGCCATCACGAGGCTGGTCGCGGGCACCTTGTGCGTGTGCCAGAACTCGAACCCGTCGAGCTTCAATCCCGGCGGTCCGTAGTCGGGCCGGCTCTTGCACGGACGGTCCATCGCGAAGCCGAGCACCGGGGCCGCCGGGGTCACCTGTCCGGCGGGTTGGCCGGCGCACTCGCTCATCGCCGCCGCCGGATCGCCGGTCAGGTAGCGCCGCAGGCTGTCGAGCGCTATCCCGGCCTTGATGTTGAGCCCGGGATCACTCTGGACGTAGCTCGTCACAATCGCCCCAATCGAGGATCCGCCGATCGTCACCTTGGAGGCGTCGGTGCGGGCGCGCTCGGGGTTGGCGGCCGTGCCCGCCCACTTGATCGCCGACCTCGTCGCGTCGACAGCGTTCGCGAACGCCTGGGTCGGGTCGGCGTTGGCGTCGGCGGTCCACACGAGGGCGGTGTACCCGTGCCCCGCCAGGTCCTGGGCCAGCCACCAGTCGCTGCAGGAATTGCCGTTTCGACCGTGCTGGATCGCGACCAGCGGCCGCTTGCCCGGGTAGGCGCCGGTGGCTGCGGGGCGCAGGATCGCCCCCCGGTACGAGGCGATCCCGTTCGGGTGGGTGAGGGAGGGGAAGGCGATCTTGGTCGCCACTGAGTTGCCCATCCACGAGTACGACGGGCTCTGGGAGCATGGGTTCTCGCCCGACACGGCGGCGTTTGCGAGGGGCGCGGCGAGCAGGAAGGCTGCGGCGATCGCGGCGGCTGCGAGGGCCGTGGCCGCTCGCGCGCCGGTGAACCTGGACCGGGTCACTCTCATCCTTGCCTCCACTCGCCCGGCCTCTCCTCGCCGCGCCTTGCCGCCGAACATGAACGCAAACACCGCCGTGTCGGGCAAGTAGCGCGCTCGTGGGATGAAAAAGGTTGCACCCCGCCCCCCGAACCGGCCCGACCGGCGGATGGCCTCTGATACAACGGCCGCGCCGGTTGCGCTCGTCTGGCATCAAGGCAGGGGTCTCGCGCGCCGACGTCGAACGCTTGATCGAGGATGGCTTCGCCCAGGCAAGACAAGCTCGCTGCGCGCCGCGGCCCGCTGGCCGTCGGCGGCGCGATTCTGATCGCGAGCGCGCTGGCGCTCGCGGTGCTCGCCGGTGGGCTGTCGGCGTCCGGATCCGTGGCCCACGACCACAAGGTGTCGAAGCGGCTCTTCTCGGCGAGCGGCGTCTGGAACCACACGCTCGCCAACAACGCGCCGATCGACCCCCACTCGCCCCAGCTCGTCAACCGGCTGGTCTCAGAGGTGAACCGCGAGAAGAACGCGGGCACCGGCCCGTGGATTCAGACCGACAGCTACAGCACCCCGCTCTACGTGGTCGGGCCGAACCAGCCGCGGGTCCACGTAGCCCTGTTCCAGGGCAACCAGGCCGGGCGCAGAAGCCTCCAGCACTGCTTCAACCGGGTGCCGATCCCTCCCCGCGCCAAGCCGGCCGCCGGCAGCGACGCGCACATGGTCGTATGGCAGCCCTCGACCGACACGTTGTGGGAGTTCTTTGCGGCGCACAAGCAGAACGGCCACTGGCACGCGATCTGGGGCGGGGCGATGAAGAACGTCTCCAAGAAGCCGGGCTACTACACGCGACAGACCTGGCCCGGCCGCTCGCTCCTCAACTGGGGCGCCACCGCCTCGAGCCTCTCGGTGATCGGCGGCGTGATGCTGATCAAGGAGCTCAAGGGGTCGCGCATCCCCCACGCGCTGGCCATGATCGTGCCCTCGCCGCGGGCCCGCCAGTACTCGTGGCCCGCCCAGCGGACCGACGGCGGCGGGCCTGCCAACGCACTCCCGGAGGGGGCGCGGCTCCGCCTTCCGGCCAATCTCGACCTCAGCAAGATGCACCTGCCGCGAATCGTCCTGATGATGGCCAGGGCCGCGAAGGAGCACGGGATCATCGTCCGCGACCAGAGCGCCGGCGTGGGCTTCTTCGCGCAGGATCCGGGGCCGGGCGGGGGAGACCCCTACTACGGCGCCGGTGGGCTGTTCGGCGGCCAGTACCCGAACAAGCTGCTGGCCAAGTTTCCCTGGGGCAAGCTCAAGGTGCTGAAGATGAGCCTCTGCACCGACCAGTCCCACCTCTGCCGACCCCACTAGCCCGGCTCGACGAGCCTGACGGTCGGGCTCTCAACTCGCCTGGTACGGTCGAGACGTGAACCGCCGACCGCGCTGGTGGGTGATCGTCGTCGGCGTCGCGGTATGGCTGGTCGCGGCACCTTCGGCGGGCGCCGAGACCGCTCGCAGCCGCCTGGTCGCCTCGTACTCGCCGATCGTGATGCTTCGGGCGCAGCAGGATCCGCCCTGCGACACCTCCGAGGAGCAGTTCGAGCCCACCACGGTCAACACCATGCTCGGCAACCCGCGGGTCAACCTGACCCGCCCCGCCGAAGGCGGCAGGCCCCAGATCACGAGGCCGGCACCCACCGCCGCCGAGGTCGCCGGTCTCGGGGGACGCTGGCACCTGGACGTCCCGGGAGACCCGCTGAACGCCGGGTGCACGTATGCCAGGGACTTCGCGGCGCTGACGGCGGCGGGGCGGGCCCCGCCGATCACCTACGCCCACATCGCCACCCAGAAGGGCCATGCGGGGTTCGTCATCCAGTACTGGTTCTTCTACTACTTCAACCAGTTCAACGACCTGCACGAGGGCGATTGGGAGGGGATGCAGATCGCCTTCGACGCGAGCAGCGTCCGCGAGGCCATGTCGGAGGGCCCGTCCGAGATCGCGCTGTTTCAGCACGGCGGCGGTGAGAAGGCGTCCTGGGACGACGGCAAGGTCGAGAAGGAGGGCACCCACCCCGTCGTCTACCCGGCCGCCGGATCGCACGCGACCTTCTTCGACTCGGCGGTCTACGTCGAGAACGGGCAGGGTGGCTCGGGCCTGGGCTGCGACAACACCACAGAGCCGCTTCGGCGCGTCAAGCCGACCCCGGTCCTGATGCCGACCAACCCGCCGCCCGGAACGCGATTTCAATGGCTGACCTTCGACGGCCACTGGGGCCAGATGGAGAAGGGCTTCAACAACGGGCCCCAGGGGCCGACCACCAAGAGCCAGTGGCGCGAGCCGTTCACCTGGATGGACGGCCTTCGCGAGGCTAGCCCGAAGCTCCCGGGCGGCCTGGTCCTTGGCCCGCAGGTCACCCGAGCCTTCTGCGGAGCGGTGGCCACCGCTTCGTCCTTCGTCAACCTCGAGGCGCAGACGCGCCTCGGCGCGATCGTCACCGGGCTCGTCCTGGTCCTGCTGGTCGCCGTCCCGGTCGGGCTGACGCGCTGGACGCCGGTCGACCTGAGCCGCCTGCGCCAGACTCGCGCGTTCGGGCAGCTGGTGCGCGCCGCCCGCCAGCTCTACGGGCGACATTGGATCGCGATGGTGTCGATCGCGCTCTCGGCGATCGCGATCCTCGCGACGGTCGAGGGAGCAGTGTGGCTCGTGACCGAGCTCACCGGCGGGATCGACCTCGGCGTCACGATCACGATCTCGGTGCCGACGATCGCTCGGTCGCTGGGCTTCGCCGCCGTCGCCGGGGCCGTGATCGCGTTCGTCCGCGACCTGGAGCGCGAAGGCGAAGCCCGGGTCGGGGCGGCCTACGGGGCGGTTCTGGCCCGCGTCTGGCGGGTCGTCTTCGTCCAGCTGATCGCCACGTTCGTGGTCGCGCTGATGGCGCTGACGGTGATCGGGATCCCGTTCGCGATCTGGAAGTACGTCGAGTGGCAGTTCGCCCAGCAGGAGGTCCTGTTCAAGGACCGCTCCATCCGCGAGGCCCTGCGGGGCAGCTCGCGGCTGGTCCGAGGCCATTGGTGGAGGACGGTGCGCGTGGTCGTGTTCCTGTGGCTGCTCAGCATCGTCACCGGCCCGATGCTTACCTTCGCCCTGATCTTCACGACCCTGTCGTTGACCTGGATCAACATCCTCGGCTCGCTGGTCTTCGCGCTGCTGATCCCGTACGTCGCGATCGGCCGGACCCTCCTTTACTTCGACCTCGAGGTCCTCGCCGAGCAGGGGGCGCGGGCGCCCGGGAGGCTTCGCCGCCTGTGGTCGCGGGCGCGGCCGAGCCCGCAGCCGGGCTGAGCCCTGGGCGGGCCGGGTGGGACCCGTCACCCGTGACCCGGCGCCCTCCCTGCTACCGTGATCGGTGTCGGGTGTCCGCAGTGGGCCCCGAGGAGTTCCGTCTTTCCGTGCACTCTGAGTGCGTCCGGGGTTCAGGATTCCCACCACTCATAAGGAGTTGCACCACATGTCTTTTGCCGACCTCGGCGTGTCGCGCCCGGTTACGGACGCGCTCGCAAGGCGGGGCATCCACGCCCCGTTCGCCGTACAGGACCTCGTAATCACCGACATCCTCGCCGGGCGGGACGTGCTCGTCCAGTCCCCCACCGGCTCGGGCAAGACGCTCGCCTTCGGAGTGCCGATCGCGGACCTGCTCGAGGC
>JBOGZB010000225.1:0-2008 GCA_050697175.1 Solirubrobacterales bacterium
GTCACCTACGGCGGGCGCCCGCTGTACACCTACACGGCGGACACCAGCCCGGGCGACGTCACCGGTAACGGCGTGAACACATACGGAGCCCTGTGGTACGCGGTGCAGCCGAACGGCTCGAATGCCCCCGCCGGCGGCTCGAGCAACGGCACCTCCTCCACGGGCAGCTCGACCACGAGCGGCTCGTCGAGCGGCGGATACGGTTACTGAGCGGGTGCCTGAAACCTCGCTGCCGCGGATCGCCTCTTCAGGTTGATTTCCTACCCGTGTCGTCCATGCTTCGCACCGTGCCACCGCGCAAGGCAGGCGACAATCAACCCTTGGTGGATTCCGGCGACACCTCCGACAAGCCCGCCGGCCCCGGTCACAAGACGACGATCGAGGCCGGCGCGGTCTTCGCCGGCTACCGGATCGAGGGCGAGATCGGGCGCGGCGGCATGGGGATCGTCTACCGCGCCCGTCACCTCGCCCTGGACCGTGAATGCGCGCTGAAGCTGATCTCGCCGACGCTTTCGGGAGATCCAAGGTTCCACGAGCGATTCCAGCGAGAGTCGCGGTTGGCTGCGTCGCTGAGGCATCCCAACGTGGTCCAGGTCGACCATGCGGGCGAGGACGCAGGCATCCTCTACCTGGCGATGCGCCTCATCGAGGGAAGCGACCTGCGGCGCATCGTCGAGGCCGACGGGCCAATCGAGCTGGAACGCACCGCCAAGATCCTGGGCGGTGTGGCGGCCGGGCTCGACGCCGCCCACGCCCGCGACCTGATCCATCGCGACGTGAAGCCGGCCAACATCCTGATCGAGGCCACGAACGGCGACGAGCACGTCTTCCTGACCGACTTCGGAGTCAGCCGGACCGCTGGAAAGGGCGGGACGGTGACCTCCTCGGGCGAGCTCCTCGGAAGCCCGGACTACATGGCGCCGGAGCAGATCGCCGGCGCTCGCGTCGATCACCGAGTCGACATCTACGCCCTCGGGTGCGTCCTTCACTTCGCGCTCACCGGCGAGCCACCGTTCCCCCGCGACAACGACGTGGCGAAGCTGTTCGCCCACGGAAACGGTCCGCGGCCGCGCCCATCGGAGCTCGTCCCGTCCCTGCCCGTCGGAATCGACCGGGTGGTCGCACAGGCGATGGCGGTGAGCCCGGAGCGCCGCTACGAGAACGCCGGGCAGCTCGCCGCGGACCTCGAGCGAGTCGCGCGGGGCGCCGAGCCGTTGGCGGCCGAGGTGTCCGGCGCGGAAAGATCGTTCCCCGACCGGGCTGTGACTCGCCGTCTCCGCCGCCCGCGTCGCCGGCTTCGGTGGGTGATAGTCGCCCTCGCCGCTGCGCTGGTCGCCGGAGCGGTGGCAGCCGCGGTGGCGCTGATCGGTGGCGGCGGTGGCTCAGAGGCCGTTCCGGCCAACCCGCTGCCGCGGGCGGTGGACACGATCAACGTCGGGTCCGGGCCCAACCGCTTGGCGGTTGCTCCCTCTCGTCTTTGGGTGGCCAGCAGCGGCGCTTCGGCGCTCTACGCGATCAACCTCGACGACGATCAGCAGGCCCGGTCGCCTGTGCCGACCGGGGGCAGCCCGATCGCCGTCGGGGTCGGCTTCCACTCGGTCTGGGCGCTGAACCGGGGCTCGAGCTCGCTGTTGCGCCTGGATCCCCTGAGCGCACCGACCGCCATTCCGGTCGGCTCCAATCCCTCCGATCTGGCGTTCGACCGGCACTGGGTCTGGGTTACGAACCGTGGCGACAACACCGTTTCGCGGATCGACCCCGAAACCAATGCGGTCGACGCCACGATCCCGATCGGTGCCGGGCCGACGGGGGTCGCGACCGGCGCAGGGGGAGTCTGGGTCGTGACCGCCGGGGACGGGTCGGTCACGAAGATCGATCCCGGCAGTGCGACCGTCGCCGGCCAGCCGGTTCCGGTCGGAGCCGGCTCCAACCAGCTCGCCGTCGGCCTCGGATACGTCTGGGCAACCGATCCTTCGAACGGCACGCTGACCCGAATCGGCCCCAACTC
>JBOGZB010000226.1:0-25450 GCA_050697175.1 Solirubrobacterales bacterium
CTGCAGATGTTGGTCGGGTTCCAGCTCGGGACCTCGTTGACGCTGAACGCGACCATGTCGGCGATCAGCCGCAGCGAGGGCTCCGGCGGGAACGCGTAGGTGCCGCGCGACAGGTACTCCTTGATGATGTCGTTCTGCGTCGTCCCCTTGAGCGCCGAGCGGTCGATCCCGTTCTCCTCGGCGACCGCCACGTAGAGCCCCAGGAGCCATGCCGCCGTCGCGTTGATCGTCATCGAGGTGTTCATCTCGTCGAGCGGGATGCCGTCGAAGAGCGCGTGCATGTCGCCCTTGTCGGCGATCGAGACGCCCACCTTCCCGACCTCGCCCCGCGCCAGCTCGTGGTCGGGGTCGTATCCGGTCTGGGTGGGGAGGTCGAAGGCGACCGAGAGCCCGGTCTGGCCCTTCGAGAGGTTGCGGCGGTATAGCTCGTTGGAGCGGCGCGCGTCGGAATGGCCCGCGTAGGTGCGCATCACCCAGGGGCGGTCGGGCCGCTCGAGCCGGTACTCGCTCATCGCCACGGATTCTACGGTCGAGCAGGCGTACGCGGGTGCGGATGGCTACCCTGCACGGGATTCGAATGGGACCCTCCCGCATCACAACCCGGGCTTCGGTCGCGCTCGCGGCGCTGGTCGCGATCGGCGTCGCTGCGGCTTCGGCGCTCGGCGCCGTCACCGTCTACAAGAACAGCTTCAACAGCAAGAGCGATGCCAAGGAGCTCCGCCACGCGGAGGGCAAGCACTGCGCGCGGAGCCTGCGCAAGAAGGCGGGCAATCTCCGCATCGATGTGACCAAGAGCCCCGAGACGTGCGGATACCGCCCGCCGGTCGAGGGCGACACGGACGGGCCCGACCACACCTTCGTGGCCAAGGCCCGATTCCTCCGCAACAAGTCCAAGGGGCTTCGAAAGCATGCATACGTCGCGATCTCGGTCCGCTCGGGCCGGACCTCCGGCTACGAGCTGAGGGTGTTTCCGGTCAAGCACCGGTTCAGGCTGGTCCGCAACCCCTCCGGCGGGGGCCACGACTTCCCCGCCAAGGGAACCAGCAAGGCGATCAAGGGCTTCAACAAGGCAAACGTCCTGAGCCTCAAGGCGGTCGGCTCGAAGGTGACGGCGAGGGTCAACGGCGCGAAGGTCGCGAAGGCCACCGACTCGAACCCGGCTCAGGTGGGCGGGCGAAAGGCCGAGCTGGCGATCGGTAGCGGCAAGCGCTCGTCGAAGACCGTCTCGGCGACGGTCGACGACCTGAAGCTCCAGGTCCCGACGCCGTAGGCGCCCCGACGCCGTACCCTGAAGCGATGGCGACGGAGACGCTCGAGCGTCCCCGCGACGGGGGTCCCGGCTCGGGGCTGGGAGGCAACTGGCTGGTCATCGTCCTGAACGACGACCACAACACGTTCGACCACGTGGCGACGACGCTCGCTCGCGTCGTTCCCGGGGTCTCGGTTCCCGACGGCTACCGGCTCGCCGACCGGATCCACGGCTCCGGCCGGGCGATCGTCTGGACCGGCCCCAGGGAGACGGCCGAGCTCTACTGGGAGCAGCTCGGGGGCGCCGGGCTGACGATGGCGCCGCTCGAGCAGCACTGATCTCCACGGTTTCGTGCATGGCGGCGCATTTGCCAGGCACGAGCGAGGGTGGATTTCGTACAGGTGGAAGAAGCGCGAGGCTTTGTGCCCGTTTAGTGAGAGATGAACAAGTTCAAGGGATTGATCCTCGGCGAGGATCCCTACGCGCCGGGTCGGCGGGAGCTCCACGGAAGAGCTCCCCAGCTGTTTCCGCTCGCCAACACCCCGCTCCTGTTCTACGTCCTGGAGACGATGCGCAACGCCTCGATCGACGAGGTGATCATCGCCGCGGGGGCGCTCGAGATCGCCGAGCTTCGCGACGCGATCGGGGTGGGCTCCGATTGGGACCTCGAGGTCGACTACGTGGAGGCCGATCCGGTTCTCGGCGCGGCCCACTCGATCGGGATGACCGAGTCGATGGTCGGCGAGAGCCCGCTGCTCGTCTTCGACGGAGGGACGCTCGTCACCCAGTCGATCCAGCCGTTCATAGACCGGTTCGCCGACGGGAACCTCGACGCGCTGGCGCTGGTCGGAGGCGGCAACGGCCGTTCCGGCAGCGGGCGTCCCGAGCTGGATGGGCTGGGCACCTGCATCGTCGGGCCCCGGATCTTCGACGTGGTGGCGACGGCCGACGGCTGGGAGTCGGGCCGGTTCGGGCTCGACGCCGCGGTCTCGTTGCTGGCCGCGGCCGGCGGCCGGATCGAGGCCCATCCGGTCGACGGGTGCTGGCGAAATACGGGCCGTCCCGAGGACCTGCTCACCGCGAATCGCGTCCTGCTCGACCGCCTCGCCGACTCGGTCACGTCGAACGACGACCGCGACGCCGAGGTCGAGGGTCGCGTCCTGATCGACGACACGGCGACGATCGAGGCCTCCCGCGTCCGCGGCCCGTCGGTGATCGGCCCGGGCGCCCGGATCGTCGACTCCTACGTGGGCCCGTACACCTCGGTGGGGGAGGAGGCGATCATCGAGAACTCGGAGGTCGAGAACGCGATCATCCTTCCCCGCGCGACGATCGAGCACTTCGGACTGCGGGTCGAAGAGAGCGTGATCGGCGAGGGGGCGGAGCTTCGCCGCACCTTCCGTGTGCCTCGCGGCGTCTCTCTCAGCATCGGCGCCGAGTCCGAGATCGCGCTCTCCTAGCGACGGTCCGCACAAGCGTGAGGATGGTGCTAGTCCTCGGCCCCTGAATCGGCGTCGCCCGCCGCGGCCTCTGATACAACGAACGTCCAGTCGGGCTCGGTATTAGTACCCGAGAGGTCCCGAGCCCCCAGTGTCGAAGGATGGCCGAGATGACCCCTTCCAGACACAATCGCGGACGTTTCGCTTATCGCCGCCTGCTGGCCGTGTTGGCCGCCGGGGCGGCAGCGCTTGCCATCTTGTCCGTGCCCGCGACCGTGAGCGCGGCCGGCACTAAGCAGTTCCGGCTGTTCTCCCCGAACAGCGTCTGGAACCATCCCCTGGCGCCCAACGCTCGGATCGACCCGCGGTCACCGCAGATGGTCGCCGGCCTGCTTCAGGAGGTGCGCCGCGAGCAGACTGCCGGTGTCGGCCCCTGGATCCAGACGGACAGCTACAGCACCCCCCTCTATATCGCGGGACCGCACCAGCGGCTCGTTCGAGTCGCGCTCGACGATCCGACGGCCTCCTGGCGGGTGGGGCTCCAGAAGGCCTTCAACAAGGTGCCGATCCCGTCCTACGCGCGGCCCGCCGCGGGCAGCGACGCGCACATGACCGTCTGGCAGCCGTCGACCGATCGGCTGTGGGAGTTCTGGCGGGCGCGAAAGCAGAACGGCGTCTGGCACGCGAGCTGGGGTGGAGCCATGAACCACACGTCGCAGAGCCCCGGCTACTACACCAACAACTCCTGGCCGGGCCTCTCGGCCCCGAACTGGGGAGCCACCGCCACCAGCCTCCCGGTGATCGCCGGGACGATGCTGCTGCGGGACCTTCGCTCACCGTGGATCAGGCACGCGCTGGCGGTCGATCTCCCGTCCCCCGCCGCCGGCCACTACTCCTGGCCGGCGCAGCGGACGGACGGCAGCGGACCTGTGAACTCGATCCCCGAGGGGGCCCGCCTGCGCCTGCCGCCGAACCTGGACCTGGTCGACATGAACCTGCCTCCGATCGTCCTCAAGATGGCGAGGGCGGTGAAGCGCCGCGGGATGATCGTCCGCGACCAGACGGGCAGCGCGATCGGCTTCTTCGCGCAGGACCCGGTTCGCGCCAGGCAGGACCCCTACTACGGGGCGGGCGGATTGTTCGGGGGACAGTGGCCGAACAAGTTCCTCGCCAGGTTCCCCTGGGACAAGCTCGAGGTCATGAAGCTGAGCCTCTGCTCGGACCAGTCGCGTCCGTGCCTCAAGCATTAGCCGCGGACGGCGGCCCCACTCGGATCGGACTTCGAATTCGACTGTGCCTGTGCCTGTGCCTGTGACTCGGGCTGTGGCCGGGGATGAGAACCGTTGCGGCCCGAGGCCCGCAGCGGCTTGGCCCCCGCAAGCCGGACCAGGGCGGCCTGCGAGCGCGAGCTGACCATCGCCGCGCCACTCGGCCGGCGGGCCAGGTGGAGAAAGGCGCGGAAGCTGCCGGTGGCGCTGAGGTCGACCTCGTAGCGGTCCTGCTCGGGGACCGCGCCCGGATCGGCGCCATGCAGGACCGCCACCGATGGCCCGCCGCTCGAGGCGAGCCGGCTCGTGTGACGGCGCATCGCCACCCGGTGGCGAAGCACCTCGACCACGCCGAGAGTCCTCGACGGATGCTCGAGCAGGTCGCGCGCGAACTTGCGCCCCGCCCCCTCGACGCCGGAGCGCCGGCCGCCCCGGAATCGGTCCCAGGCGGTCACCCCGGCACGGCGCTCCACCAGTCCCTGTGACCACCAGTCCTCGCCGGCGAACGAGCGGGCTATCTCCAGGTGGGCCGCGTGGATCTCCTCCCAGTTGCGCGAGACCTGCCCGGGGTGGATGTGGTACAGGACCCCCACCCGCGGCGACAGCGTCGCTCGCCCCCGATTCAAGAGCCGGCACCACAGGTCGAGGTCCTCGCACAGCCCGGGGCGAAATCCGCCGACCTCGAGCGCCGTGTCACGGTGGAACATCGCCGCGCTCGACGGGATCAGGTTCTCGGGGTGAAGGAGAGCCGAGGGGGAGTCGAGGATGATCGGCTCCCGCGTCAGCGGCCCGTGGTAGGTGTGATCGGTCGACCCCGGCACGCGCTCCACACACGAGCTCGCGACGAGGACGCTCCCCGGCGTCAGCGTCCAGAGCGTCTCGAGGTGGTGGGGGAGCCACTCGTCGTCGTCGTCGAGCAGCGCGACCCACTGATGGCGAACAGCCCGCAGGCCGGTCTCGTAGGTCGCCGACGGACCGAGGTTCCGCCCGTGGCGGATCAGCTCGGCGCCGAGCGCCTCGGCGACCTGGGGCGTGTCGTCGGTCGAGGCGTCGTCGACGACGATCACCTGCTCGGGCCGGCGGCGCTGGGCGTTGACGCTTCGAAGCGCCCGCTCGAGCAGCCGGGCCCGGTTGAAGGCGGGTATCAGGACGGATACGGGGAGGGTCTCGGTGGGCCGTTTGTCCATGCTCTCGCGCTCAGGCGCTCCCCTGCGTCTCTGGGTCCAGTGGGCGAATCGACCGCACCCCCGCGAGCCGCATCAGGGCCGCCTGCGATCGAGAGCTCACGATAGCCGCTCCGCTCGGACGGCGGGCGAGGTGGAGGAACGCCTTGAGGCTTCCGGCGTCGCTCAGATCGACGTCGTAGCGGTCCTCCTCGGGGACGGCGCTCGGATCGACCCCGGGGAGCACCGCGACCGACGGCTCTCCGCTCGGGGCGAGCCGGCTGGTGCGGCGACGAACCGCTGCACGGTGGCGGAGCACCTCGACCACCCCGAGGCTCCGAAGCGGATGCTCGAGCAGGTCGCGCGCGAACTGGCGCCCTGCCCCCTCCACGCCGGTCCGCTGCCTGCCCCGGAACCGGTCCCACGCCGTGACGCCGGCCCGGCGCTCGACCAGGCCCCGGGACCACCACGCCTCCCCGGCGAACGAGCGCGCGACGTTCAGGTGGGCGATGTGCATGGCCTCCCAGTCCCCCGAGAGCTGACCCGGATGCGTGTGGTAGATCACGGTCACCCGCGGCGAAAGCGTCGCCCTTCCGTGGCCCAGGAGCCGGCACCACATGTCGAGGTCCTCGCAGCCGAGGATCGAGAGGCCGCTTGCCGCGCTGCCGTTTCCGTTCGAGTCACCGGACTGGCTCGACTCGCCGAGCACGCCCCGGAACCCTCCAACCCCGAGCGCGGTATCGCGGTGGACCATCGCGGCGCTGGCCGGGATCAGGTTCTCGGGGTGGATCAGTGCCGCGGGCGAGGCGAGGCTCGTCGGCCCCTCGCTGAGCGGTCCGTGGAAACCGTGCTCGCGCGACCCCGGCACGCGCTCCACACACGAGCTCGCGACGAGGACGCTCGCCGGCGTCAGCGCCCACAGCGTCTCGAGGTGGTGGGGGAGCCACTCGTCGTCGTCGTCGAGCAGCGCGACCCACTTGTGTCGCGCGGCCCTCAAGCCGGTGTCGCGTGCCGCGGCGTTGCCCCCGAGGTTCCGCCCGTGGCGGATCAGCTCGGCGCCGAGCGCCTCGGCGACCTGGGGCGTGTTGTCGGTCGAGGCGTCGTCGACGACGATCACCTGGTCGGCGGGGCGCCGCTGCGCGTTGACGCTTCGAAGCGCCCGCTCGAGCAGCCGGGCCCGGTTGAAGGCGGGGATCACCACGGTGATCGGCAATCTGTCGGTCGACGCTTCCATCATGGCTCAATCCTCAGGTGGAGGGCTGCGGTCGGGGGGCGATCCGTGTCGCCCACTTGGAGCCGGGGGCGACGCGAGCGACCGCGGCCGAGACGCGGGCGCGGTCGCGGGGCAGCAGCCCGCCGATCACGGTCAGACATAGAGCGTACGCCACGGTTCCGGCCGTCATGCTGACGAGGAGCCCGCCGATCCCGGACAGCTCCGAGTCGAGCAGGTGGGCGACGCCGAAGCCGCCGGCGTAGGCGAGCACGAGCGCCGCGAGCTGGCGAGTCGGCCACAGCGCGAGCATCGGCTGCGAAAGATGGCCCCGGAGCACCCCGACCTGGATCGCGAGCTGCACCGCGACCCCGAGCACGACGCCCAGCGCGGTGCCCGTGACGCCCATCGCCAGGGTCAGGGCCACGGTGACCGGGACGGTCGCGGCGAGGCGGGCTCCCGCCAGAACGGTCGTCGCCACCGGCCGCCCGACCGCCAGCAGCGCATCGGCCTGGATCGTCGACATCGTGGCGATCGCCGGAACCACGAGAACGAGCGCCAGGGCCGTCGATGCCCGCGAGAACCCCGGCCCGAACAGGTTCATGATCCCCACCGCGGCACCGCCCCCGACGGCGGCCGGGAGCATCATGCCGCCCGCGACGTAGCGCATCGAGTCGACCAGCGCCCGGTCGAAGCCCAGCCGGTCGTCGCCCTCGTGGCGTTCGACGAGGGTGGGGAACACCATCTCGGCGAGCCTGTAGTTGAGGTCGATGAAGCGCTGGCTGAGCGCCCAGGCGCGGTTCCAGGCTCCGACCGCGGCCAGCGACCCGTAGGCACCGAGTATCCATGTCCCGACCTGGTCGCTGATCCCGGTGGCCAGGGACCCGGGGGTCACCTTGAGCCCGAAGCGAAGGATCTCGGGGAGGGCGCGAAAGCCGCTTCGGATCTCGTCCCTCGGAACCGACCAACGCAGCCACTTGGGGGACACCACGATGCGGTGGACGAGCGAGGTGACCCAAGACGCGGCGGTGGCGAGGATCAGGCCCCAGACGGTCGGCATCACCAGGCTGCCGAGTGCCGCGAGGCCCAGGTAGGCGGCCATCTGGTGGGTCCGGATCCAGAACAGGTCACGGCCGGCCCGGAACGCGACCAGGACGCCGTCGATGTTCCAGCTCGGGTTGGTGAAGAGCAGGTAGCCGGCCAGGCTCACGACCGCCGGCGCGAACAGCTCCGGATGGTCGATCGGGCCGTTGAACAGGAGGTAGGTCGCTCCCGCGGCGACGCACGACGCGACCAGGGTGAGGCCGCTCGAGAAGATGAACACGGGCACGAAGAGCCCCGTGACGCGGGGGCTCCGCGGGCTGAGCGGTGCCAGCATCCTGATCAGCGCCGGTTGCTCCCTGACGCTCGAGAGGAACCAGACCGCCCCGGTGGGCGCATAGGCGAGGGCGAACTCGCCGATCACGTTGATCCCGTAGATCCGGGCGGTGAGGATGCTGGAGCCGAGGGCCAGCACGCCGCTGACCAGGAAGCTCAGCGCGCCGAACCCGAAGGCGTTGGTGAATGACGGTCGTTCTTCCGCGGCGTCGTCGTCGCTGGCCATCATCTGATCAACGCCTGGCGGCGAGCCTGGCTTGCGGTCGGGCGGGCGACCAGCTCAACCGGGATCGATGACCAGTTGGTCGGCCGAGCCGCGGAGTCGCCGCAGCTCCTTCTCCCGCGCGGGCGAACCCGCCACCGTGGCGCCGGGCGGGACATCGCGGGTGACGATCGCGCCCGCGCCGACGATCGCGCCTTCGCCGATTCGCAGGCCGCCGAGGATCACGGCTCCGGAGCCCAGCGACGCGCCCCGCTCGACCGTGGTCCGCATCAGGTCCCAGTCGCTGGTCGAGCTGAGGCGCCCGCTCTCGGTCGTCGCCTTCGGCAGGTTGTCGTTGATGAAGATCACGCCGTGGCCGACGAACGCCTCGTCGCCGATCGTGACCCCGTCGCACACGAAGGCGTGGCTTTGGATCTTGCAGTCGGCGCCGACCGTCGCCCCGCGCTGAATCTCGACGAACGGCCCGATTCGCGTCCGGGCCCCGATCCGGCAGCCGTACAGGTTGGTGAACGGGCGGACGATCACGCCCTCGCCGAACTCCACGTCGCTGATCAGCCGATATGGGGCTTCGTTGCAGGGCCCGTCGGCGACGCGATCGTCCGCTGGTCGGCGCCGTCGCCGGCGGAATCTGGCGAAAAGGTCAGTCATTGCAGCTGGTTCTCCAACACCCAACGGATCATGGCCGCTCGAGCTTTCAGCCTTGCGCGCCCGCGGGCGAGGGCCTCGGTCAGCTCGGCGAGGCGTCGCCGTCGAGGAATCGCCTCTGCCAGAGCTCGAGCACCAGCAGGGCCCAGATCCTCAGCGCGTTGTCCGCCGTTCCCGCCTGGTTGTCGCGAACCAGGGTCTGGACCGCGGCGGGATCGAACAGGCCCCGCTCACGCACCGTCCCCGGCGAGAGGCAGTCATCGACCAGGTCGCTGAGGTCTCGATCGATCCAGGCCCGAAGCGGTGCGCCGAACCCCGCCTTGGGCCTCCAGATCACCGACTCGGGGAGCACCCCCTCCATCGACTTCTTGAGCACGTACTTGCGGGTGGTGTGACGGAGCTTCAGCCCGGGAGGGACGTGGCTCGCGAGGTCGACGAGCTCGTCGTCGATCAGCGGCACCCTGACCTCGGTCGAGGCGGCCATGCTCATCCGGTCGGTGTAGGCGAGGTTGAGCGAGGGCAGGAACGTCTTCATGTCGAGGTAGAGGAGGCGGTTGAGCCAGGAGTCTCCGGCTCGGCGCGCCGCGTGGTCGCGGTGGCGGTGAAAGGGGTCGTGGGCGCCTAGCTCGGCGCGCAGATCGCCGCTCAGCAGGCTCGAGAGCTCCTCGGGCCGGTAGTAGGACGAATAGGTGAGGTAGCGGTCCATGAACGGCTGGTCGAGCCCCCGGAGGAGCTTCATCGCGTTGCGCCGGGGACCCCGAAGCCGGCCGGGCTTGCCCATCGTCAGGCGGCCGTCGAGCGAGGTGCGAACCCAGCTGCGAAGCCTGCGGGGCACCAGGTCGGCGGGCCTGGTGAGCTGGGCGGCGAGATGGCGCGGGTACCCGGCGAAGATCTCGTCGGCGCCCATCCCGCTGAGGATCACCGTGAGGCGCTCGCTCCCCGCCGAGCAGATCAGATAGGTCGTGATCGCCGCGGGATCGGCGATCGGCTCGTCCATGTGCCAGATCAGCTTCGGCAGCAGGTCGACGATCTCGGGCTTCAGGATCCGCTCGTGGTTGTCGAGGCCGAGCTCCTTGCTGAGGCTGCGGGCGTACCCCAGGTCGTCCGGCACGATCTCGTGGGCCAGGTCCTCCTCGCTGAACCCCACCGTGTAGCTGGTCACCTTCTCGGCCTCGCCCTTCATCGTCGCGACCACGGCGCCCGAGTCGAGGCCACCGCTGAGGAAGCTGCCGAGCGGCACGTCGGAGACCATCTGGCGGCGGATCGCCCCCTGGGCGGTGGCCCGCACCCGTTCCGCCCATGCGGCCTCCGAGGTCCCGTGGTCGATCTCGAAGCTCGGGTCCCAGTACTCGCGAATCGCCAGCTCACCCCTCGAGAAGCGCGCGCAGTGCCCGGCCGGGAGCTGGTGCATGCCCTCGAACAGCGTCCCGGGATCGGGGACCCACAGGAAGGTCAGGTACTCGGCCAGCGCCGCGTGGCGAAGCGACGGGGAGGGGAGGGCGGGGAGGAGCGCCTTGAGCTCAGACCCAAAGTAAAGGGCGTCGCCGTCCTGGGCCCAGTAGAGGGGCTTGACACCGAGCCGGTCGCGAGCCATGAACAGCTCGTGGCGCTCGGCGTCCCAGATCGCGAAGGCGAAGATCCCGTTGAGGCGATCCAGCATCCCCTCGCCGTGCCTGGCGTACATCGCCAGCAGCACCTCGGTGTCGCAGTCGGACCGGAATCGGAGGCCGTCGGCCTCCAGCTCCGCCCGGAGCTCACGGAAGTTGTAGAGCTCGCCGTTGTAGGTGATCCAGTAGCGGTCGGCGGCGTAGGCCATCGGCTGCGCCCCGTTCGAGCTCGTGTCGAGGATGCTGAGTCGGCGGTGGCCGAGGGCGGCGGGCGTCCCCCCGCCGTTCGACTCGAACAGCTTGACGCCGTCGCCGTCCGGTCCACGATGGGCCAGCACCTCGGTCATCGACTCGATCAGGCGCCGGTCGGCGCGGCCGACCATCCCGCAGATCCCGCACATGACTAGCCCCTCGCCATCCCGCAGCCGGCGATCGAGGGCCCGCCGCGCGGCACGGGGCACGATCCCTGAACGGGCTGATCGTGGGCCGTGAGTCTCGGGTTGCCTTTCACGTTGAATTGGATGGATCCACCGAATCGCCGGAGAGCCAGGCTAATCAACCTCCCTGCCGTGCCCCGCCAGATGGCCACCTTGATCAGACAAACGCTCCTGCGCCCCGCAGCTTGTGCCGTGGCGTACGCGGTCGTGGGGCCTCGATCCTGATGCGCCAGGTCGCGAAGCGCCTCAAGGACGGAAGCCTCGAGCTGGTCGAGGTCCCGGACCCCTCGCCGGGGCCCGGCGCGGTGTCGGTTCGGGTCGAGGCGTCGGTCCTCAGTGCCGGCACGGAGCGCGCCACCCTGGACGTGGCGCGCAAGGGCCTGATCGCCAAGGCGCGAGCGCGCCCGGACCAGGCGCGCCAGGTTGTCGAACGGATGCGCTCCGACGGGGTGCGCTCGACCCTGGACCTGGTCCGCCAGAGGCTCGAGGAGCTCGGCCCGCTCGGCTACAGCGCCGCCGGTGTCGTGATCGAGGCCGGCGCCGAGACGCGCGGCCTCGCCCCCGGGGACCGCGTGGCGATCGCCGGCGGCGGGTTCGCGAGCCATGCCGAGCTCGACGTGGTCCCGTCCCTTCTGTGCGCCAGGATCCCGGACGGCGTCTCGGCCGAGGACGCGGCGTTCGCCACCCTCGGGGCGATCGCCATGAACGGCTTCAGGCGGGCCGAGGTGCAGGTCGGGTCCACGGTTGCGGTGATCGGCCTCGGGCTGATCGGCCAGCTCGCGGTGCGAATCGCACGGGCGGCCGGCTGCCGCGTTCTCGGCGTCGACCTGAGCTCCGAGCTGGTCGAGCTCGCGCGCGAGTCGGGCGCCGACGCCGTCCTGCGCTCCGAGCTCGAGAACGGCTCCCGCTGGGAGGGGTCGGCCGATGCGGTCCTCGTCTGCGCTGCCACGGATTCGAACGATCCGGCCCTTGCCGCCGCCGAGCTGGCGCGCGATCGCGGCCGCGTCGTGATCGTGGGAGACGTGCGGATGGACCTGCCGCGGGCGCCGTTTTACGACAAGGAGCTCGATCTGCGTCTGTCGCGCTCCTATGGGCCGGGGCGCTACGACCCGAGCTACGAGCTTCACGGGCTCGACTATCCGATCGGCCACGTTCGCTGGACCGAGCAGCGAAACATGGATGCCTTCCTCGGTCTGGTCGCGGACGGGAAGCTCGCCCCCTCCGAGCTGGTCACCCACGGGTTCGACTTCGCCGAGGCGGAGCGCGCCTTCGAGCTCCTCTCCTCGGGTGAGCGGGTGGTCGGGGTGGTGCTTCGCTACGGGCAGGCCGCGCAGCCCTCCCGTCCCGCGCCTTCCCCAGCGCGCCGACCGCGGACCGCGGCCGACGGTCGTGGGCGCGGCGCGGGCCCGCGCGTGGGCGTGGTCGGCGCCGGGTCCTTTGCGACCGGAACGCTGATCCCCGGCGTCAAGGAGGCCGGCTTCGAGCTCGCCGCGATCGCCTCGGCCTCGGGGCTGTCGGCCGAGAGCGCGCGCCGCCAGTTCGGCTTCGAGGAGGCGCATTCGAGCGCCGCCGAGCTGATCGGGCGAGGCGACCTCGACCTGGTCGCGATCGCGACCCGCCACGACTCCCACGCCGATCTCGCCGCGACGGCGCTCGACGCGGGGCTCGCCGTCTACGTCGAGAAGCCGCTTGCGATCGACGAGGACGGGCTGAGCAGGGTGATCGAGGCCCAGCGGCGAAGCGGCGCGCCGCTGATCGTCGGCTTCAACCGACGCTTCGCGCCGCTCGCCACAGAGCTCCGAGGGCTCCCGGGCCCGCGGCTGATGGCCTATCGCGTCAACGCCGGGCCGCTGCCCGGCGACCATTGGACCAACGACCTCGCTCGAGGCGGGGGACGCCTGATCGGCGAGGGGTGTCACTTCATCGACTTCCTCTGCGACCAGGCGGGCAGCGATCCGGTGACCGTGGCGGCCCGGGGATTCGCGTCCAGCCCCGACCTCCCGCTCGCCGCGACCGACAACTTCAGCGTCGAGATCGCGTTCGCGGACGGCGGGGTGGGCACCCTCCACTACGCCGCCGACGCGCCGGTCGGCCCGGGCAAGGAGCGGTTCGAGACCAGCTCGCCGGGTGTGTACGCCGAGATCGAGGACTACAGGCGGGGTCGGATCTGGCGTGGTCGCCACAAGGACCGTCTGGGCTCGGGCCGGCAGGACAAGGGCTTCGCGGCGCAGTTCGCGTCGCTCGCCGAGATCTGTCGCGAGGAGGCCATGCCGCCGGCGCCCGAGGGCTTCTGGCTTTCGTCGCTGGCGACTCTCGCGGCCGCCCGGTCGCTCCGGACGGGACGGCCCGAGGTCGTCCTCGACGTCGAGCACAGGCCTGAGCCGGCGGATCGAGTCGAGGTGAAAGCGTTGCCCGGTGGCGCACGTTAATCGAGGGATGCGGCGGTTCGGCCACGCAGCGGCGACGGATTCGAGGCTAGGAGTGGAATGAGCGTTCAATCAGGCGAGCAGCGAAGTAGGCCCCGCTTCGACGTGGGGCCGCCTGTGGATCACGACCCGGCATCCGGGCCGACCTTCGGTGGCGCGGTGCGCGGCCACTGGCGTCTGATCGGGGCGATCATGGCCGCCTTCGTGGTGCTCGCGATCGCCTACAGCGCCGTGAGGACCCCCAACTATTCCGCCGAGACCCGCCTCGCCGTCGGGGGGCTCAACGCGACGACCCCGTCGACCCTCACCGGCTTCTCCGCGGCCTCGGCCTCGCTTGCCCAGACCTACAGCCGCGCGATCCAGGGCGACACCGTGGTGCGAGAGGTCGCCGGCGAGCTCAAGACCACCCCCGACCTGGTCCGGCCTCAGCTCTCCGCCGCGCCGATCCCCGAGACCCCGGTGTTCGTGGTCACCGCCACGACCAAGTCGAAGGACAGCGCCATCGACACCTCGAGGCTGGCCAGCGAGGCGCTCGTCACGCAGGCGAATCGCGCCAGCGACGCGACACCGGCGCGGCTGCTGTCCAGATACCAGCAGGCCGAGGCCCAGCGCGGGCGAGCCGTGAAGGAGCTCGCCGCGGCGGGCGCCGGGACCGGGAGCATCGCCGCGGCCCGCAGCGACCTGGTCGCCGCGAAGGCCAAGGCCGACTCGCTGAAGAAGGCCTACATCGCGAGCCAGGAGGGCGGAACGGTCCCGCTCCAGGTGATCCAGGAGCCCGACGCCGCGACCAGCGATCGGATGAGCAAGCTCCAGCTCCTCCTGTTCGCCGCAATCGTGGGCGGATTCATCATCGGCCTCGGGGTCGCGCTGTTCATCGAGAGCTCGCGCTTCCCCAGCTTCGAGGAGAGCTCGCTCGGCCGCTGGGAGCTGGCACGCCGAAACCGGGCGCAGCGAGCCCGCGCACGGCGCTCGCGCGAGTAGCCGGCGGCCCCCGTGGCCGGACGCGTTCCACGCCTTCTCCCGCTCGGCATCGGCCTGGCCGTCGCCGTGCCCGCGCTCATGTTCGCGGTCGCGCGGGCGCCGCACGGCGGCGAGCTGGCGGCGGCCCTGGTGGCGCTCGCCGTGGTGGCTTCGCTCGCCTTCATAGCCTGGAACATCGATCCCGCCTGGCTCTTGATCGCGGGAATCATCGGCTCGACCTTCAACAGCAACTGGGGAACCCTTGGCCTGCCCGGGGGGCTTCCGCCTGATCGGTTCGTGCTGCTCGCCGGGATCCTCGGCGTCGTCTTTCGATCCGCGGCCGCCAAGGACCGCCCCGAATTCCGGGTGCGTCCCGTGCACGGGCTGCTCGCGCTGACCCTGGCCTGGGCGATCGGCTCGGGGATCGCCGCGCAGACCCTGGGCAGCTCGAGCGTCCTCTTCTTCCTGCTCGACCGGATGGCGGTGCCGTTCGCCGTCTTCGCGATCGCGCCGCTGGCCTTCAACAGCCCACGCCACCGGGACGGGTTCATCACGGCCTTCGTGTGGTTCGGCCTCTATCTCGGGCTGACGGCTTTCTTCGAGATCGTCGGACCGCACGCGTTCGTCTTTCCCCACTTAATCCTCGACGTCGGCTGGGGGACAGCGCGTGCCCAGGGTCCGTTCCTCGAGCCGACCGTCAACGGCGTCGCCCTCTACGTCTGCGCCGTCGCGTCGGCGATCGCGCTCAAGTCCTGGACGGCGCCGCGAAAGCGGATGCTGGCCGCCGCGACGCTGTTCTTCTGCGCGCTCGGGCTGCTGTTCACGCTCACTCGCTCGGTCTGGATCGCCTCGGTGATCGCCACCCTTCTGACCTTCATCGTCGCGCCCGGGCTTCGGCGGTTCGTCCTCCCGACGATCGTCTCGATCCTCGGGGTGGTCCTGCTGGCGCTCACCGTGCTGCCGGGGTTCGAGGCGAGCTTCGAGGAGCGCGCCAACAACCAGCTCACCGTGTGGGAGCGCCGAAACGTTGACGCCGCGGCGCTCAACATGGTCTCCCATCGCCCCTTGTTCGGCTTCGGGGTCGGCAAGTTCAACGAGGACAACGCGGACTACTTCACCCTCCCGTCCGACATCCCGCAGTTCGTCACCACACAGATCGCGCTGCACAACGTCTTCCTCCTGATGGCCGTCGAGCTGGGGCTGATCGGGGTGACGCTGTTCGCCGCGAGCTTCCTCGCCGTGGTCGGGACCGCCTTCTTCTCACGGGGGCCGCCCGAGCTGCGGCCCTGGCGCCTCGGCATCCTGGCGATCGCGGTCTACTGGGTCGTGGGCGCCCAGTTCGTGCCCCTGGGCCAGGTGTTCCCGAACATGATCATCTGGCTGTGGGCCGGGATCGTGGTCGGCGGATCGATGCGCGCAACCGAGCCGTCCACGAACGGGCAGCGCAACCCGCCCCCGACTCACGAGCTGGCGCTCCGTCGGCCGGCGATCGGCGAGGGCGGCGTCTGAGAGCACGCATCGATGGCCGAACAACGCTCGATGGTCGGGCGCAATTCGGCCACCGGCGCGAGAGCCGCCGTCGAGCTCGACTGAGAGATTCGCCGTTGAGGGTTACCCGGCCGTTGGCGCGCCGGGCGCCAGCAGGTCGACGAAGGCGTCGCGGAGCGTGTCGACTCCTCGATCGAGGTCGTACTCGGCGATCACCTTGCGTCGTCCAGCCTCGCCGAGCCGGCGGCCCAGGGCCCGATCGCCGGCGAGGCGCTCGATCGCGTCGGCGAGCTCGTCCGGCCGTCCGGCCGGGACGAGGAGCCCGGTCACCCCGTCCTCGATCAGCTCCGGGATCCCCATCGTGTTCGAGGCGATCGCGGGGAGGCCGGTGGCCAGGGCCTCCATGAGGACGACCGGGATGCCCTCGCCGAGGCTCGGCAGGCAGAACGCGTCCGCCCGCCTGTAGTTCTCGCGGATCGTGTCCTGCCCGACCGCGCCGGCGAAGCTGACCCGATCCTCGATCCCGAGCGCCCGCGCCTGGTCTCGAAGCGACCCCATCAGCGTCCCGTCGCCGACCAGCTCGAGGTGAACGGCGGTGCCGCGGTCCCGGAGCCGCGCCATCGCGTCGAGCAGGAACGTGTGGCCCTTCTCTCGCTCCAGGCGCCCGACCGAGAGGAGGCGAAGCTCGCCGCCGTCGGGGCGTTCGGGAACCTCGCCGGTCAGCCAGTCGCCGTTCAGTCCGCAGCGGGCCACCCGGATCTTGTCCCAGTTGCCCTCCGGGGCCATTCGCATCAGCTGGCTGCGGCCGAAGTCGCTGATGCAGATGACCAGCGAGGCCGTCTCGACCTTCCCGGCCAGGCTGCCGGGGCCGTCGTTGAAGATGTCGGTCCCGTGGGCGCTGAAGCTCCACGACCAGCGCTCCTCGCCGTCTCGCTCCGCCCCCAGCCGCGCCACGAGCTGAGCGACGTCGCCCGACGGATTCGTGAAATGCGCGTGGATGTGGGTCACGCCGAGTCGCGAGCACTCGCGCCAGATCGGCACGGCCTCGAGGAAGTAGAAGAGCTGCCACCAGCGCCCGTGAAAGCCGCCAGGGGGGCGCCGCAGCGCGAAGGTGAGGGTTCGAAGGTAGGCGCCCGGGTCGGTCGCGAGGGCGCGAAGGTGGGCGCCCAGGAACGACCCCCAGCGCGGCGGCAGCACGGTGAACGTCGATTCCTCGGCGTCGCGGTCGGCCTGCGTGAAGACGTGCTCGGGCTCGCTGTCGTGGAGGGCGAAGGTGTGGATGTCGAGGCCGCGATCGCGAAGCGCATGGACCTCGCGCTGGACGAACGAGTGCGAGAGGCCGGGGTACAGCGTCGCCAGGTACGCCATCCCGATTCCGGGCGGCGCGCCGTTACGGCGCGCGTCGCTCATGGCTTCGCGCGGCCTGGGCTTCGAAGCGCGGTCTCGATGGCGGAAACATAGCCCCGGGCCGAGTCCATCGGGCTGCGCCCGAGCGTGGCCTCGTGGGCTCGGCGTCCGAGGTCGCGTCTGCGCGCCGGATGATCGGCGAGCCCGACGAGCGCGCCCGCGAGCGCCGCGGTGTCACAGGGGTCGACGATCAGGCCGCCCCCTTCGTCGCCGATCAGGTCCCAGGTGGCGCCGCCGTGTGGCGAGGCGACCAGCGGCAGCCCGGCGGCCGCGGCCTCGAGCAGCACGATTCCGAACGGATCCTCGAGCGTCGGGAAGGCGAAGGCGTCCGCCTCGGCGTAGCGCGCCGGCATGTCGGCGTGGTCGACGAACCCCGCGAACTCGACCCGCTCGAGGCCGAGGCTCGCCGCGAGATGGCGAAGCCGTGCCTCCTCGGGGCCCGTCCCCACCACGACCAGCCGGATCTCCGGATGGTCGCTTCGGGTCGTCGCGAGGGCGAGCAGAAGCTTGTCCACGCCCTTGTGCGCCACGAGGCGGCCGGCGGTCAGGATGGTGAACGTCTCGCCGCCCTCGTACGAGCGCTCGCGGGCGATCTGCCAGAGGCGATCGAGGGTGGAGGAGTGGGGGGCCAGGAAGACGCGGTCCGGGCTCGCGCCGAGCTCCACGAATCGCTCCGCTGCGGGCTTGCTCTTGGCGACGCAGGCGGACGCGGCGCGCAGCAGGATCTCCCGGGCGATCATCTGGTGGCGGCCCAGCCCGCTCTCGTAGTGCGAGGTGCCGTCGCTGTAGATGATCAGCGGTGCGCGGCGCAGACGGCAATGGATCGCCGCGTAGCCGGTCGGGATCGAGTAGCCGGCGCTGATCACGGCGTCGGGCCGGCTCCTGACCAGGGCGGTCAGGATCCGGGGGCTCAGGTAGTAGTCGGGCCGGTCCGGTGCGCCGCTTCGGATCGTCAGCCCGTCGATCATCCGATGACTGAAGGGAAGCGCCTCACTGGGGCTCCAGGGCAGGCCCCGGCTCCCGGTGGGCGAGCAGAACAAGACGGTCAGGTCGACCAGCTCGGCGAGCGCCTTCAGGACCTCGAGCATGTACGGGGTCGGGATGTCGGTGACGAACGTGACCCTGCGCGTCTCGAGGCGCGCGGGCCCCGGGGCGGAGCCGTTGACCGCCTCGCGGGTGACGCTTGTCGGTGCTTCGGGCATCTCAGGCGGCCACCCGCTCGGGCTCCCGGGGCGGCGCGCCGGCGCTCGGGTCGGCCGCCAGCAGGTGGGTCAGGGCGAGCAGCGTCGGGGCGACCACCCAGCGGACGTGCGGCGCCCGGTTTGCCCACAGGCGCCGTCGCTGAAACAGGGGGATCCCGTCCCCGCCGATCATTCGCCGAAGCGCGAACCGAAACACCGACCAGGGCGCGCCGGCGAGCGACTCGTCGTGCTGCGCGGCGATCGAGAGCGTCTGGATTCCCTGCGCGACGCACTGCGCGTCGATCGGGTGGAGCCTGTTGGAGTAGTACTTGGGCGCCCCGTCGGCCTCGAACAGCTCGCGGCGGTAGTAGGCGATCCCCTTCGTCCACGCGTCCTGGGCCGCCGACTCCTCGATTCCGGCGTCGGCGCACCTGCGCAGCGCGTCGAGCACGTAGCCGGTGTGGAAGTTGTCGACCCAGGAGAGGTTCGGCAGCTCGCCGTAGGGCCACGACCCGTCGGGGCGCTGCCGAGCGGTGGAGTAGCGAACCGCGGCGCCGGCCGCCTCGGCGAGCTCGTCGTCACGATCGCGGGCCGCCAGGCGGGCGAGCAGCGACGCGGCGAGCAGGCTCGCGTTGTGGATCGGCGAGCGGTCTTGAGGCAGGTAGCCGAAGAACGCCCCCTCGCCGTCCTCGGTCAGCGGCACATGGCGGATGAAGAAACGGCCGACCCCTCGCGCGCGATCGAGCAGCACCGGGTCGTCGAGCGCCTCGTGGGCGTCGAGAAGCGCGTGGCCGGCGAACGCGGTGGCGATCGTGTTCGGCTCGCCGCTCGCGTAGAAGAAGACCCGCGACTGGAAGTCGAAGTGGTAGCCCCAGCACGGCTCCTCGAAGGCGTCGCAGCGAAGCGCGTCGAGCAGCTCGAGCGCGCCGGCTAGCCTCGCCCGCGCGAGGTCGGGGTCCAGGAACCCGTTGCGCGAGAACGCGGAGACGGCCCAGGCGACCGAGGCGGCGTCGGGCTTCGGCTGGATCCCGAGCATCGGACGAAGGTCCACCGGCGAGCGCTTCACGGCCTGGATCAGGAGCCGCCTGCCGAGCGGGGTCCGCTTCAGCGGCGCGAGCAGGCTGCGCGACGTGCTGAGGCCCTCGTACGGGTCGGTCCCGCGCCAGCCACGGTCCTCGCCCCAGCCGGCGAGCCGGCGGGCGAGCTCGACGGCCTGGCGGGCGTCGCCGGCCCCCGCGGCGCCACCGCTAGCCATGAGCCGAGGCGACTGTGGCAACGGGCTGCACGGGCGGCTCGGCTCCGGTCGCGGCGGCCGCGAGCTCACCCGCGAGCCGATCCCCGCGGGCGCGCAGCTCGGCGGGGTCCCGGGGCTCGGTCTCGCGGCGGCGCACCGCCGGGAGGTCGTCGATCGTCTCGACGCGACGCAGCGCTCCCCGCTCCTCGAGCCAGCGGTCGACGGCGGGGGTTCGGCCGGCGAAGATGCTGACCGTCGGCACGCCCATCAGGGCGCCCTCGCGGGTCATCGTCCCCCCGGCGCCCAGGATCAGGTCGCTCGCGTGCATCAGGGAGCGCGCGTCGAGGGCGCGCTCCGGCGTCACCACGTTGGGAAGCGAGAGGGCGGCGAGGGCCTCTCGCTGGTCGGCGCGGCGGGCCAGGACCACGCAGCGAGCCTCGGGCACGCTCGAGACGGCCCGCAGCGCCTCGACGAAGAGCGGGTTGTCGGAGCGGTGGTAGAGGGCGCCCGACGGAGGTGTGCGGGCGACGACCACCACGGTCTCGGGTCCGCGCTCGATGTCGAGCGAGGCGAGAATCTCGCGGTCGGGCTCGAAGTCGCCGAGGTAGATCTCCTCCTTGAGCCCCGGATAGAGGCGGAGCTTGGCGCCGGTGGCTCCCTGCCTTCGCACCCCGGCGTCGGCAAGGGCGGCGGGAAGGAGCACCGTGTGAGCGAGTCGAAACGCGAGGTGGTTGGCGGGCTGGTGCTCGTAGTCCATCGCGGTCACCGTGTGGACCCCGAGCCGTCTCGCGGCGACGATCTGCGCGTAGGAGTTGTGCGACAGAGCCACATCGGGCCGCTCGGCGCGCCCCCAAGCGGCCAGCCGCCTGATCCTGTTGACGATCGATCGGGCCTTGGCCGTCCGGCCCGGGGCGCTCGGCCCCCCGATCACCTCGACCCCGTCCCAGCGCTGGCGCGCCAGCTCGACCGTCTGGGCGTTGTCGCGGGCGGTTATGCGGACCGTGTGCCCGAGGTCCTCGATTCGCTCCACGATCGGCGCGAAGAGCAGCGGGTGGGGGGAGTTGGCGAGGTCGATCCAGACCTTCATCTCAGTTGACCCCTCTGCGCAGCACCACCGCGGGGATGGTCCGCAGCATGAGGCGGATGTCGGTCCACAGCGACCAGTTGGTGACGTACAGGTAGTCGAGCCGGATCATCTCGTCGAACGGCAGGGTGGTCCGGCCGAGGACCTGCCACAGGCCGGTCAGGCCCGGGGTCAGGTCGATCCTGCTCCGCGCCCACCCGTCGAGCTGGCGGTCCTCGGACGGGATGATCGGCCGCGGGCCGACCAGGCTCATCTCACCCTTGAGGACGTTCCAGAACTGCGGCAGCTCGTCGAGGCTCCAATGCCTCAGGAACCTGCCGACCCGGGTCACCCGCGGGTCATGGTCGAGCAACAGCCATCCGGGGTCCTTGCTCTCGGCCAGGAGCGCCTCGCGCGCCTCCTCGGCATCGGGGCTCATAGTCCTGAACTTGCAGAGCGGGAATCGCCGTCCCCAGAGGCCGATCCGCTCCTGGCGGAACAGAACGGGCCCCTTGGAGTCGAGCTTGATCGCCAGCGCGATCAGCGCCATCAGCGGGGCCGAGAGGATCAGCACCGCGATCGAGCCGACCACGTCCATGGTCCTCTTCAGAAAGCGCGACGAGCGGGGCAGCACCGGCGGATTGACGCCCAGCACGGTCGTCCCCTCCACGTCGTCCACCTCGACCGACGGGCCCAGCGCGTCGAAGAGCTGAGGCAGGACGCTGACCTTGACCCCGTGCTCGCGCGCACGGCACACGAGGTCGAACAGGGGCTCCTCCTCGAAGTCCTCCCTCGCCACCACGATCCGCTCGGCGCCGTCGCGGGCGACGACGTCGTCGAGCTCGATGTCGCCCACCTCGTCGAGCGACAGGTTCGGCGTCCCGGACTCCGAGGACGAGAGCGAGATCGGGCCCACCGGCTCGACCCCGTACTCGCTGTGGGTGCGGAGCTTGTCGGCCAGGGTCGCGATCTCGGGCGCGTTGCCGATCAGCACGACGGGCTCCGGCGAGAGCACCGAGACCGCGAGCCGACGAGCGATCGCCCGCAGCACCGGGACGGTGATCATCGCGACCGCCCCGAAGATCAGCAGCAGACGAAGCTCGATCCCCTTCATCGGCAGCAGCTGGTAGTAGGCGAGCAGCAGCAGGGAGCCGATCAGGACGGCATGGAAGATCCACGGCAGGTCGTCGACGGTCCGATGGCTGATTCGCTTCAGGTCGCGGTCATACAGGCCGTACGCCTTGAAGATCACGATCCAGGCCGGCAGCAGCGCCAGCCCCCACGCGAACTCGATCGGCTGGTCGGAGGCGACGAGCATCGACGCGGCGAGCGCCGCGATGATCCCGAGCACGTCCCCGGCGGCCAGGAAGCGGCGCACCGCGGCGTCGCGCTCCCGGTATCGCCGTGCGACGACCCGTTGCGGCCGGGCGCCGCGCTCGTCCTCGAGTTGGAGCGATCCGCTCCGACCCTCCGCCACCTCGCCGTCGATTGGGACCCGCCCGCCGATCATCTCGACGGAGGTCGACCGTCCGCGAGGTACGGCGAATCGTCGGTCAGGGCCTGGAAGCGGCGGCTCGGGTGAACCGCGATCTCGGCCCCGCCGCGCCGCAGCGAGTCGTCGGCTGCCTCGGTGAGCCTTACGACGTCCTTGGCCAGGCGGGCGCTCGCAACCGTCTCGCGGCCGTCCCGGATCGCCATGCAGAAGTCGTCGAGCTCCTTGGCGATCGGCTCGTAGGCCTCGACCTTGGGCGACAGGATGTCGCCGGTCCGGTAGGAGAGCTTGTATTCGCCGAAGGTCTCGGGGTCCTTGTAGACGACCCCGCGGTCGAAGATCCGGATCGGCTCCGCCGAGCCGTCGTCGTAGACGACCATCTTCTTGCTGCCGACGATCACCGTCCGCCTCAGCTTGCTCGGCGCCAGCCAGCTCAGCTCGACGTTCGCGACGATCCCCGACCCGTAGGCGAGGTTGATGAAGGCGACGTCGGGGACCCCCGAGACGATCGAGTCGCGCCCGGTGGCGCGCACCGTGGTCGGGAGCTCCTCGAGCCAGTAGAGGAGGATCGAGAAGTCATGGGGCCCGAGGTCCCAGATCACACTGACGTCAGGCTGATGGAGGCCCAGGTTGACGCGGCTCGAGGAGATGAAGAAGATCTCGCCGAGCTCGTCGCGCCGCAGCAGGTCCTTGACCACCCGGACGGGCGGGCTGTAGAGGAAGGTGTGGCCGCACATCAGCACCTTGTCGCGAACCCGGGCGCGACGAAGCAGCTCACTCGCCAGCTCGCCCGAGGGGGCGAGCGGCTTCTCGACGAAGGTGTGCTTTCCGGCGTCCAGTGCGCGCGAGGCGAGGTCGAAGTGGGTGAAGACCGGGGTGGCGATCAGGATCGCGTCGAGCTCCGGGTCCTCGAGCAGGAGATCGACGTCGGTGGTCCGCGCGGCGCCCGGATAGCGATGCTCGAAGCCCCTCAGGAGCTGCTCGTCGAGGTCGCAGATCCACTTCACCCGCACCGCGGGCATCTCGGACAGCACCCGCAGCAGGTTGGGCCCCCAGTAGCCGAGGCCGACGATGCCCATGTTGAGCGTCCGGACCGACTGCTGGGTTCCGTTCGGCCCGATCATCGCGCTGCCCCGACCGCTTCGTGCATCGCCTCGGCCACGCGCTCGACCTGCTCGGGCTCGAGCTCGGCGAACATCGGCAGCGACAGCTGCTCCTCGCTCCAGCGGACCGCCGTCTCGAGGCTCGTGGCCGCGCTCCCGTTCGATTCGGCGCGGTGGCTCGCGAACGGAGGCTGGCGGTGGACGGCCGGCCAGTAGTGGACCCCCGTCTGGACGCCGACCCGCTCGAGCTCGGCCTGGACCGCGTCCCGGCCGGCGACCCGGACCGCGAAGAGGTGGTAGACGCATTCGCCGCGCGGATCCTCGGTGGCCGGGCGGCACGTGTCGCCGAGCAGCTCCCTGTAGAGCGATGCCCGCGCCCGGCGCTCGGCGTTGCAGGCATCGAGCTCGCGGAGCTTGATCCGCAGCATGGCCGCCTGGAGCCCGTCGAGCCGCTCGTTGAAGCCGGCCTCGAGATGCTCGCCCTTGGCCCTCTGGCCGAGATTCCGAAGCCTGCGGCTGCGATCGGCGATCGCATCGTCGTCGGTGCAGATCGCGCCGCCGTCGCCTAGCGCTCCGAGGTTCTTGCTGGGGTAGAAGCTGAACGCCGCGGCGTGCCCGAGTGACCCGGCCCTGGCGCCCTCCCAGCGGGCCCCGTGGGCCTGTGCCGCGTCCTCGACCACGAGCAGGCCGTGGCTGCGGGCGAAGGCCTGAACGGCGTCCATGTCGCAGGTCTGCCCATAGAGGTGGACCGGGATGATCGCCACGGTGCGTGTGGACAGCACCTCGGCCGCCGAGCGAAGATCGATCAGGCCCGTTCCCTCGTCGACGTCGCAGAAGCGCGGGATCGCACCGGCATGAAGGACGCCGAGCGCCGAGGCGATGAACGTGTGGGCGGGGACGATCACCTCGTCCCCCTCCTGGACGCCGGCTGCGAGGAGCGCCAGGGTCAGCGCCGCGGTTCCCGAGCCGACTCCGACGCAGTGGCGGGTGCCGCAGAACTCGGCGAACTCGGCCTCGAACGTCTCGACCTCACGGCCGAGCACGAACCCACCGTCGTCGAGCACGTCGTCGAAGGCGGACCGGAGCTGGTCGGCGATCGCGCCGTTGTGCCGGCCCAGATCCACGAACGGGACCTCCGCGGTCGCTCGGGAGATGCTCGTGGCGTTCATCGATCGTGCCTCAACCCGGCCCGAGAAGAGCCGGGCTCGCGGAATCCGTCTCGGGCGCCATGGCAAACAAACGAGACTCGCCGCGCCCTTCTTGCAGGCGTCGGCGCCGCCTGTCCCGCCGGGCGCCGGTCCGGGTGCCGCAGCCCGCCGCCCAGCAACGCGGACTCGGCCGGAGCGCGACAGAAGTCTGCGGGCTCGAGCGCCGTTTTCTGCTTGATGGCTGTGGAGGCGATACGCGCGACGGACGCATCGTGACCTCGCGCCCCGATGGCGCGGTGGCCTCGATATCGGTCGGGCTGATCGGCGACCGCGAGCTGAGCGATCGGGTCGAGCGGACCCTGGAGGCGGCCGGCATGGACGTGGTCCGGATCGGGCCCGGCGAGGGCCGCGCCCGACTCGGTCAGGGGCTGGACGTGCTCGTCGTCTCGGGAGGATCCACCCCCGAGGGCAGGGTGTCCCGGATCCGCCGGGTCTCCGAGCGGGCGCCCACCGTCGCCGTCGTCGTCGTTCTGGCCTCGATCGGCGACGGTGTGGCGAGGGCCATGATCTCCGCCGGCGCGCGAGGCGTGGTTCTGCGCGGCGAGCTCGAACAGGCCCTGGTGCCGACCGTCCGCGCGGCGCGCACCGGTCAGATCTCCATTCCCAGGCCGGGGCGTCGCCAGATCTTCCCGCCGGCCCTCTCCCATCGCGAGAGCACCGTCCTGGCGATGGTCGCCCGGGGTCAGACGAACGCCGAGATCGCGACCAGCCTGTTCCTCGCAGAGAGCACGGTCAAGAGCCATCTGCGCTCGGTGTTCGCGAAGCTCGGCGTCAACTCCCGCCAGGAGGCGGCCGCCGTCGCGCAGGCGAGCGCCCCGGGCGCCGGCCTCGACTGACCAGCCGGGCGCGCCGGTCTCGTAAGCGCGAGGGCCGCCGGCGCGTTCACTTGGCGTGGCAGTTGACCGGAGCAACGGGTCGGCCGAGGCCCTGACGGCGACGGTCGTCGGGCTGGTCGCGGGCGCGGACGCACGCCGCCGCATGGCCGGCGTCCTCCACGACGCCGGGCTCGAGGTCGGCCTCGAGGCCGACGATGCGGATGGGCTGATCGGCTCCCCCGGAGCCGCCCAGCTCAGCGCCGTGGTCGTCGCTCCGTCGGTGGGATCGGCCGGACCGGCGGAGATCAGGGCGCTCCGGCAGAGACTTCGCGGCGTGCCGATCGTGGCGATGATCGCCTCGCCCGATGAGAGCCAGTGTCGGCGCGCGATCAGCGCCGGCGCGGACGGCGCGGTGCTCGACCAGGACCTCGACGAGGCGCTGGCCACCACCGTTG
>JBOGZB010000227.1:0-7783 GCA_050697175.1 Solirubrobacterales bacterium
GTCGTGATCGACTCTCAGGCCTCCCGCCGTGACCACATGCCGCAGACGCCCCCGCCGCGGCCTCCGCGGCGTCGTGGCGGCCGCCGCCGCCGCCCGCTCCTGGAGGAGCCACCCGATCGGGGTCCCGTCGAGGTGGTCGAGCAGCCACCCACCAAGGTCAACTCGGGCGCCACCGTGCGGGAGGTGGCCGAGACGCTCGGTCTGGGCAGCGCCGAGGTGATCAAGAAGCTGATGGAGCTCGGCGAGATGGCCACCCTGACCCAGACGCTGCCGGACGAGACGGTGACCGCGCTCGCGCAGGCGCTCGACCAGAAGGTCGAGATGGTCAGCGCCGCCGAAGAGCAGCCCGAGGAGCCGCTCTACGACGATGCCGATGAGGATCTGGCCGACCGGCCCCCGGTCGTGACGATCATGGGCCACGTCGACCACGGCAAGACCTCGCTGCTGGACGCGATCCGGGAGGCCGAGGTGGTGGCCGGAGAGGCCGGAGGGATCACGCAGCACATCGGCGCCTACCAGGTGCACAAGGACGGCAAGCGGATCACGTTCCTCGACACGCCCGGCCACGAGGCCTTCACGGCGATGCGGGCCCGTGGGGCCAAGGTCACGGACCTCGCGGTGATCGTCGTCGCGGCCGACGACGGGGTGATGCCGCAGACCGTCGAGGCGATCGACCACGCTCGCGCGGCGGAGGTGCCGATGCTGGTGGCCGTCAACAAGATCGACCGCCCTGACGCCCAGCCCGATCGAGTCCGAACAGAGCTCGCCTCCCAGGGGCTCAACCCCGAGGACTGGGGCGGTGAGACGATCTTCTGCGACGTCTCCGCGAAGACCAAGGAGGGGCTCGACAACCTGCTCGAGATGATCGTCCTGGCGTCAGAGCTCGAGGAGCTGAAGGCGAACCCGTCGGCGCCCGGCTCGGGCGTCGTGATCGAGTCCCACCTCGACCCCGGGCGCGGCCCGGTGGCGACCGTCCTGATCGAGCGCGGGACGATCCACGTCGGCGACTCGCTGGTCGCCGGGGCGATCTGGGGCAAGGTCAGGGCGATGCACGACTACACCGGAACCCGGGTCGACGAGGCCGGGCCGGGCGACCCGGTCGAGGTCCTGGGGCTCGACGGCGTCTGCGAGGCGGGCGAGCACGTCGAGGCGGTCGAGAACGACCGGCGGGCCCGACAGCTCGCCCAGCAGCGCGGCCAGCGTCTGAAGACCGAGTCGTTGGCCCGTCAGCACGCACGCAAGATCAGCCTGGACGAGGTGTTCACGAAGGCGACCGAGGGCGTCATCAAGGAGCTCAACATCGTGCTCAAGGCCGACGTCTCGGGGTCGCTCGAGGCACTCCAGGACGAGATCGCGAAGCTTCCCCAGGATCGGATCGTCGTCGATGTGATCCACTCGGCCGCCGGCGGCATCACGGAGTCCGATGTGATGCTCGCCGCCGCCTCCGACGCGATCATCGTCGGCTTCAACGTCCGCCCGCTCGCCGACGCGCGCAAGGCGGCTGAGCGCGAGGGCGTCGAGATCCGCACCTACTCGGTGATCTACAAGGTCACCGAGGAGCTCTACGCGGCGCTCGAGGGGATGCTCGAGCCCGAGGAGGTCGAGGAGACGATCGGCCAGGCCGAGGTCAAGGAGCTGTTTCGCGCCTCCCGGGTCGGGACGATCGCCGGATGCGTGGTCACGGACGGCAGGATCACCCGGACCGGGCAGGTGCGGCTGGTCCGAGAGGGGACCGTCGCGTGGACGGGCAGGATCGGCTCGCTGCGCCGCTTCAAGGACAACGTGCAGGAGGTCGAGGAGGGTCTCGATTGCGGGGTGGTGCTGGACGGCTACCAGGACGTCAAGGTCGGCGACGTTCTCGAGGTCTTCGAGACCAAGCAGGTGGAGCAGACGCTGGAGTAGAGCCGGCAGGCCGTGACCGCCTACGTCTGCGTGATCGAGGTCGTCCTGCACCTCGACGACTCCCACGACCTGAAGGGCAAGCGCAAGACCCTTCATTCGCTGAAGGCGCATCTTCGCCGGCGCTTCGGCGCTTCGGTCGCCGAGACCGCCGGACACGACACCTGGCAGAGCTCGACGCTCCTCTGCGCCCTGGTCGGCGGCTCCGAGGTCCACGGCCACGCCGACGAGCTGGAGCGCTTCGTCGAAGCGCGCTGCGCCGGCCGGTGCGCCTTCCGGCGAGACCTCCGCACCCTGGCCGACATCCGCGACTGACGCAGGCGACGGGAGCCGGTTCGGCGGCTCGCTATAGTCGCCGCGCGATGACCGAACGCATGAGGAGGGTCGATGAGCTCATGCGGGAGGTGATCGGATCCGCGATCTCAACCGAGCTCGAAGATCCAAGGATTGGATTCGTCACCGTGACCTCGGTCCAGACAAGCCCAGACCTGCGCGCGGCGAAGGTCTACGTGAGCGTTCTCGGCGACGAGAGCGAGCGTAAAGCCACCCTCGCCGGCCTCGGCTCCTCGCACGGCGTGCTTCAGGCCGCAATCGCGCGCGAGGTGCGGATCAAGCGGACGCCGACCCTGACCTTCCACTACGACGAGACGCCCGAACGCGGGGTGCGGCTCTCCAAGCTGCTCGACGATGAGTGAGACGACCGCCCTGACCGAGGCACAGCACGCCTCGCCGGCCGACGTGGCCGAGGCCCTTCGCGGCGGGAGTCGCTTCCTGCTCACCACCCACGAGGGGCCGGACGGCGACGCGCTGGGGTCGCTTTTGGCCATGCACCGCATCCTCGGCCAGCTCGGCAAGGACTCGGTCATGTTCCTGGCGGCAAAGGAGTTCCCGCTCCCGGTCGAGTATCGGTTCCTGCCCTTGGAGGGCGTGTTCCACGAGCCACCGGTCGACGTCGTGGACCGGACGATCGTGTTCCTCGACTGCGGGAACATCGACCGGATGCCGGCCGACTTCCTCCGGCGCGACGACGCCCTCGTGCTGAACATCGACCATCACCACGACAACACCCGCTTCGGGACCCTCAACCTGGTCGACACCGAGGCGTCGTGCACCGCCGAGATCGTGTTCGAGCTCGCGAAGCTCCTCGGGGCTCGGATCACCCCAGAGATCGCGGTCGCCCTCTACGTCGCGCTGGTCACGGACACCGGCCGGTTCATGTACCAGAACACCGGCGCCGGGGCGCACCGCCTGGCCGCCGAGCTGATCGAGGCGGGGGTCGACGTCCACGACATCTACCGCCGCCTTTACGAGCGCGTTCCGATCGAGAAGCTCCACCTGATCTCGAGGGCGATCGAGCGGATCGTGCTGCTCGACGACTGCAAGCTGGCCGTCACCTACATCTCCGCCCGCGACTACGCCGACACCGGCGCCAACGACTCGCTCACCGAGGGGATAATCGACCACGTCCGGGCCCTGGAGGGGACGGAGGTCGCGGCGATGATCCGCGACAAGACGGACGACGACCGCGCGGCGCGCAAGGTTAGCCTGCGCTCCACCGACGGCCGGGTGGACGTCTCGGCGATCGCCCGCAAGCGCGGAGGCGGCGGGCATGCCCGCGCGGCCGGCTTCTCGACCGACCTCTCCTACACCGAGCTGGTCGAGTTCCTCTGTACCGAGGTCCGGGCCCAGCTCTAGCCGGCGTCTCGCGGTGAGCGCCTCGTCCCCCGCCAGCGCCGACTCCTCCGCGGCGGTGCTCCTCGTCGACAAGCCGGCCGGCGTGACGTCTCACGACGTGGTCGCCCAGGTCCGCCGTGAGCGGGACATGCGAACCGGGCACTCCGGCACCCTGGACCCGTTCGCCACCGGGCTGCTGATCGTGCTCATCGGGCGCGAGGCAACCCGGTGCCAGGCGCGGTTCATGGCCCTCCCGAAGACCTACCGCGTCGTCGCCCGGTTCGGTGCCGTGTCCACCACCGGGGATCCCGACGGCGAGATCACCAAGACCGGCTCGCTGCCCCCGCCGGGTCCGCTCGATCTCCCGACGGGGACGATCTGGCAGCGCCCACCCGTGTACTCGGCGATCAAGATCCGGGGGGTGCGCGCCCACCGCCGGGCGAGGCGTGGAGAGGACGTCCAGATGCCGCCGCGCCAGGTGACCGTGCACCGATTCGAGCAGCTATGGCGAGCCTCTGACCGAGCGGAGCTGGAGGTGGTGTGCTCCTCCGGGACCTATGTCCGCAGCCTCGTCTCGGATCTGGGCGACGCGTATTGCGAGCGGCTGCGGAGGACCGCGATCGGGCCGTTCGAAGTCGAGGAGGCCGGCGCCCTGATGGCGCTCGACGCGGCACTCGGACGGCTGTCCGGGGCGGCGGCGTGAAAGGCTTGCGGTCCCCAATGCCGGCCGGCGCCGCCGGGATCGGCGCCCGCCAACCGCCACACCACTTCTTCAGATGAGCATCAAGGTGACCCGACTGCCGGACGCCGAGCGGCGCCCCCGGCAGATCGCGATCGGGACGTTCGACGGGGTTCACGTCGGCCACAGGCAGGTGATCGAAGGCGCCGACACCGTGCTGACGTTCGAGCCGCATCCGCTGAGCATCCTGCACCCGGATGCCGCGCCGAAGCTGATCATGCCGTTCGAGATCAAGCGAGACGTGATCGAGGGGCTCGGCGTCGATGAGTTGGTGGTGATCCCGTTCGATCGCGCCTTCTCGGCCATCTCCGCCGAGGACTTCTGCTCGCGGATCCTGATCGAGCAGCTAGACGCCCGGCGGGTCTCCGTGGGCGAGAACTTCCGGTTCGGCGCCAAGGCCAGGGGGGACGCGGAGATGCTCGCGTCGCGGCCGGAGTTCGGCTCGCGGGTCGTCCCGCTGGTCGAGGTCACGGGCGAGATCGTCTCGTCGAGCCGAATCCGCTCCCTCGTCGCCGCCGGCGAGGTCGAGGTGGCCACCCGCTGCCTGGGCGCGCCCTTCCTGCTCGAGGGTCCGGTGGTGGAGGGCGACGGCCGCGGGCGAACGCTCGGGTTCCCGACCGCCAACCTGGTGCCCGACGACGATCTCGTCTGCCCGGGCCACGGCGTCTACGCCGCGTTCGCGAACGGGCACGCGGCCGCCGTCAACGTCGGCGTTCGACCGACCTTCGAGACCGGGCGCGGGCTGCTGGTCGAGGCGTTCCTGATCGACTACGACGGAGACCTGTACGGGCAGACGCTGAGGATCGCGTTCATCGGCAGATTGCGGGGGGAACGCCGCTTTCCAGGGGTCACGGAGCTCGTCTCCCAGATGGAGGCCGACGTCGAGGCAGCTCGCGACCTCTGTGCTAGCTTCACTCCCCCTTGACGCTTACCAAGGAAAAGAAGCAGGAGCTGATCGGCAAGTACGGTCTCAAGGACGGCGACACCGGGTCGGCCGAGGTGCAGGTCGCGCTGCTCACCGAGCGGGTCAACGATCTGACCGAGCATCTGCGCACCCACCCGAAGGACCACCATTCCCGCCGGGGCCTGCTGATGATGGTCGGAAAGCGCCGCCGCCTGCTCCGATATCTCGAGCGCTCCGACCTGGAGCGCTACCGCGCGGTGGTCGCGGACCTCGGCCTGCGTCGATAGTCCGGCGCGGGGCGCCTCGTCGATGATCGAGCCCGGCGCTCCGGCCCCGGACTTCTCGCTTCCGGACCACGCCGGGCGTGAGGTGACTTTGGAGAGCTTCCCTCAACGCAAGCTGATCCTGGTCATCTACCCGCTGGACTTCAGCCCGGTGTGCACCGACCAGCTCTCGATCTACCAGGAGGTCCTTTCCGAGATCGAGCGGTCGGGCGCCACCATGGCCGGGATCAGCGTCGACTCCTCATGGGCCCACCGGGCGTTCAGGGAGAAGCTCGGGATCACGATCCCCCTGCTCTCCGACTTCGAGCCGAAGGGCGAGGTGATCAAGAGATATGGGGCCTACCTGGACGAAGCCGGACACGGAAACCGCTCCCTGGTCGTAATCGACGAGGACCGCATCGTGCGGTGGGTCCACGAGTCGCCCAGCCCGGTCGAGATCCCGGGCGCCAACCTGATCTTCGACGCCCTGGCGGAGCTCGACTGAGGGGTCGGGCGCCGTGACCCGCCTGACCAGCGCGCCGGTCCCCGGGGTCGGCTCCGAGGACCACGCTCGCGGCGAGGGCGCCGAGGCGATCGGCTACCTCGACCTGGCCTGCCCTCACTGCGCCGTGACCTGGAGCCGTGTCACGAGCCTGGGGCTCCGACTCGTCTTCCGGCACTTCCCGGTGGCCAGCAAGCACCCTCGGGCCCCGGCGCTCCACGCCGCTGCCGAGGCGGCGGGCATCCAGGGGGGAGAGGACGCCTTCTGGCAACTGGTCGACTCGGTCTACGAGGACCGGGGCCGGGTCGACGACCCGCATCTGTGGCAACGGGCACGGGACCTCGGGCTCGACCTGGATCGATTCGAGAGCGAGCGGCGATCGGACGCTGTCGCGCGGCGGATCCGCCACGACTTCGAGGCGGGGATCCGCGCCGGGGTCACCGGCACGCCGGCCTTCTTCGTCGGCGGCGACCGCGCGGACGAGGACAACCTGCGCTCGCTCGCTCTGTAACATCGCGCAGCAACGAGAACGAGAAGTTCTGAGCGATTGAGGCCGCCATCCGGGCGGCACGAAGGGAAAGACTTGATGAGTATGTTTGACGTGAGCCGCGTCTCGCGGAAGGTCGGCGGGCAGGAGATCACCTTCGAGACCGGCAAACTCGCCCGGCAGGCGAGCGGAGCCGTCGTGGTCAGGTCGGGCGACACGATGGTCCTCGCCACGGCGACGGTCGGCAACCTGAGGGATGTCGACTTTCTGCCGTTGACCGTTGACGTCGAGGAGCGCCACTACGCGGCGGGCAAGATCCCCGGCTCGTTCTTTCGAAGGGAGGGGCGCTCCGGCGAGAAGGCGACCCTGACCGCGCGGATGATCGACCGGCCACTTCGGCCCCTGTTCCCCGACGGGTGGCACTACGAGACGCAGATCGTCTGCCAGCCCCTCTCGGTCGAGTTCGAGCACCCCTACGACATCCTCGCGATGAACGGCGCGTCGGCCGCGGTGGCGGTTTCGTCGATCCCCGTGCCGACCCACGTCGGCTCGGTGCGGATCGGCAAGCTCGAGGGTGATTTCGTGATCAATCCGAGCGAGGAGGTCTACGGCGAGCTCGAGATGGATCTGGTCGTCTCCGGCTCCGAGGACGCGATCCTGATGGTCGAGTGCGGCGCCAACGGCGTCACCGAGGCCGAGGTCCTGGACGCCCTCGACATCGCCCATGGGGAGATCAAGGAGGTCTGTGCCGCCCTCGAGGAGCTGCGCGCCATGGCCGGCAAGGACAAGGTCGAGGTCGAGCCTCCCAAGATCGACCCCGCGTTGGTCGACCGGATCCGCTCGTCGCACGGCCCCAAGCTCGACGACGCGACGCAGATCCACGAGAAGCTTGCGCGACAGGAAGCCGTCAAGGCGGTCGAGGCAGAGGTGCTCGAGCAGTACGCGGGCGCCCCGGAGAGCGGCGACGACCCGGATCCCGACCAGCGGGCCGAGGCGTCCCGGGCCTTCGACAAGCTCGAGAAGGAGATCATCCGTACCCGGATCGCGGTGGACAAGAAGCGCCCCGACGGTCGCGCCCAGGACGAGATCCGCCCGATCGAGTGCGAGGTGGACATCTCACCACGGGTCCACGGATCGGCGCTCTTCACCCGCGGCGAGACCCAGATCCTCTCCAACGTCGCCCTCGGGACGAGCCGCATGGACATGCGGATCGACAACCTGAGCCTCCAGGAGTCGAAGACCTTCTGGCACCACTACAACTTCCCGCCCTTCTCGGTCGGGGAGACGGGCTTCATGCGCGGGCCGAAGCGCCGCG
>JBOGZB010000228.1:0-5053 GCA_050697175.1 Solirubrobacterales bacterium
AGAACATCGGCGGCACCGGGTCGCCCATCCGCATCACCTCGTCGTCGGCTTCGACGCCTCGGGCGCGAAGCTCCGCGTGGTCAGCGTCGACGTCCTCGGTGGTCAGGCCGATGTTGGTGTTGATGCCGGTCTCCTCGCCCTCGCGCGGCAGGACCAGCGCGATCGTCGTCGCCGCGCCCGGGGGCGCCACCTCGATCCAGCGATCGCCGTCTCCAAAGGGCATGTCGGTCCGGGTCTCGAAGCCGAGCACGTCGCTGTAGAAGCGAAGCGCCGCGTCCTGGTCGCCCACCGGGACCATCACGGTCCCGAGCTCGGTGATCCGGTTCCTGGCTTCCATCTGAGTCATGTCGGTCCTCCTTCGGTTCGAGTCATGCAACTTAGACCCTCGATCGACCCCGGACTCATCGGTGTGGCGGTGCGCCGGCGTGGCGCGTTTTGGTCGCATGGCGACCGAACAGCGCCAACCCGGAGGCCGGCGCGGGCAAGGCGCGCACCTCTCCCTCGATGGAGGGCGGCTACTTGTCGATGACGCGGAAGCTGCCGCGCATGAACGGGTGCACCCGGCAGAAGTAGGTGTAGGTGCCGGGCTTCAGGTTCTTCGGCGTCTTCCAGGTGTCGCGGTCGGCGGCGGGCGCGTTGAAGCCCGCGTAGTTGTAGCCGAGCTGCCCTGAATCGAAGGTGGTCGACCCGTCCGCGATCGGGTAGGCGATCCCGGTCGAGCGGTTGCACGGTGCCTTACAGGCGGTCAACGTGTGGAACGTGTTGACGGACTGGCTCGCATCGAGGTTCTTGAAGGTGAGGCTCTGGCCGGCCTGGACCTCGGGGGGCTTGGCGGCACCGCCACCGCCTGCCAGGTCGCCCTGCAGGTAGTTGTAGTCCTGGATCCCGATCGGGTTCGGCGGAGTCGCGTCGCCCTTCAGGAACCGCGGATCCGGCAGCCCGGTCGCGGTGCCGCCGTGATTGCGGTTCTCGTCCAAGTGCGAGTGGGTCAGCACCTGCCCGGTCGGAATCTGACCGTTGATCGCGTCGACGCCGCCGACGTTGGTCCCGTTGTAGACGGCCACGGGCATGATGCCCATCACCTCGTACCAGCTGGCATGACTGACGTCGTACGTCGCGTGCACGCCCAGCGTGTCGCCGGGTTGCATCTTGACCCGCCAGTCGCCGGGGGTCGCTCCCATCGCAACGTCCCACGACACCTCGCCGGCCGGTTCGTAGTAGTGCGCCTTGGAGTCGAAGACCGTCTTGCGCTTGCTTCCGCGATGCACCGTCAGGCTTGTCTTGAGCCCGCCCGGATGCAGGTGGCCGACCGTGCTGATCAGCGTCACCGGGTGGTCCGGGGTCCACTGCTGGCTGGGTCCCGTGAACACCTTCTGAGACGGGGTCGCCTGGTCGGGGAACGTGTACTTGCCGTTCTTGCCCATGCCGCGGAGTGCGTTGAAGACCGGGTAGATCGGGCTCGAGATCCCGACCCGTGGACTGGGGCCGCTGACGTCCATCCACTGGGTGTGAACCTGATGCATGGTGGCTGCCGCCGGGGCCGTATCGGGAACGAAGTCGATCCGCCACACGATGTAGACCTTCGCGGCCTGGCCGACCAGGTCGTGGATCATGTCGTTCACGAACCAGACGTCAGACGGCTTCGAGTGCCACCCGAACCCCTGCGGCATCTGGACGATGGACTTCTCCTCGCCGGTGGCGAACTGCGGAGCGCCGTTGACCGCCCAGACCGCGTGGTGCAGGTGGAGCACGTCCACACGCGGCACCTTGCCGCTCGCGTAGACGAGGTCCGGGTCGAACCTGGTTATGTAGCCCGGCACCTTCGGGAACAGGTCCGACTGGTGAAGGCGGATGATGTTCTGCCCCGGCTTGATCGTGATCGGGCCGTAGCAGAAGCTCAGGTGCTGAACCCCCGGATAGGAAACGTGCGGGATCTGGTCCGGCTTGTTCTTGATCGGCGGGCAGGCGGCGGCCTGGGCATTCGAGGACGCGAACAGCATCAGCGTCGCGGCGACCGCCGCCAGCGCGAGCCCGAACATCCTGAGGCCGGCCACTGGAAAAGCAACGAACCGAGGCGCCGCGATCTCACCCGCGACGCTCGTCCCCTCCTTGCGCCTCCATGCGCTTCCTCCCACGACGGGCACCCTAGCAGGCCCGCCTCATGCCTCGACGCTCGCCAGTCGATAGATACCGCGTGAACGAATCGAGCCACGCCCCGACCGCGATTCCCGAGGTCCCCGGGGTCGTCCCGCCAACCAGCTACACGGACGAGCGTCGCCGGCTCGGAGACGTCATCGTGGCGCTCGGCTTCACCAACCGCGAGACCGTCGAGGCGGCGGGCGAGGAGGCGACCGAGCAACGCCGCTGGATCGGTGAGGTCCTGGTCGAACGGGGAACCCTCACCTCATCCCAGCTCGCCCATGCCCTTGCCGATCGAAACGGAATCGACTACGTCGATCTGAACGCTTTTCAGGTGGACAGCGGGGCTGCGAACCTGCTCAGCGCCGCCGAGGCGCGTCGCTTCCAGGCGATCCCGATCGCGTTCCTTGATCCCGACTCGATCCTCGTCGCGACCGCGAACCCCGCGAACGTGCTCGGGCTCGACGACGTCGCCATGACCACCGGCTACAAGGTCCGGCAGGCGGTCGCGTCGCCGGAGGAGATCGAGGCCGTCATGGGCCACCTCTCGAACCTCGAGGAGTCGGTCCAGGAGGTCGACGACGAGACTCGCGACGGGGACTTCGGCGCCGAGGTGATCGAGCTTCGCGAGTCAGCCGAGGAGGCTCCCGTCGTCAAGCTCGTCCACTCGGTGATCGCCGACGCCGTGACCCGCGGCGCATCGGACATCCACTTCGATCCTCGAAGCGGCGACATGAGGGTCAGGTTCCGAATCGACGGCGTTGTCGTCGACTCGGCGACGGTGCCGAGACGGCTCGCTCCGGGGCTCGTCTCGAGAATCAAGATCATGGCGGAGCTCGACATCGCCGAACGCCGCGCCGCGCAGGACGGGCGCCTGGGTCTGAACGTCGGCGGAAACCTCGTCGACATCCGCGTCGCGACGCTCCCGCTGGTGACCGGCGAGTCGGTCGTGATGCGGATCCTGGACCGCCAGCGGGTCGTCACCGACCTCGACCGGCTCGGGATGCAGACGGTGGACCGGGAGCTGCTCGAGCACTCGATCGGCAAGCTCCATGGCGCCGTTCTGGCCACGGGCCCGACCGGCGCCGGCAAGACGACCACCCTCTACGCCGCGTTGAGCGCGATCAACACCCCCGACCGCACCCTGATCACGATCGAGGATCCGGTCGAGTACGAGCTCGAGGGCGTCAAGCAGATGCAGGTGAACCCGGCCGCCGGGGTCACCTTCGCCCGCGGCCTCCGATCGATGATCCGTAACGACCCCGATGTGCTGATGGTCGGCGAGATCCGCGACGGCGAGACGGCCCAGATCGCGATCGAGTCGGCGCTGACTGGCCACCTCGTCCTGTCCACGCTTCACACAACCGATGCGCCGATGGCGCCCGCTCGACTGGTCGAGATGGGCATCGAGCCGTTCCTGGTCGCGACCGGACTCGAGTGCGTGGTCGCTCAGCGCCTGGCTCGGCGACTCTGCGACGAATGCCGCAAACCGGTGACCGTCACCGCGGAGGAGCTTCGCAAGAGCGGCTTCGAGCAGGCCGCCGAGTCGGTTGACGCCTATGAGCCGGGGGGTTGTGTTCGCTGCGGAGGGATGGGCTATCGCGGCCGGGTCGGCCTCTACGAGGTCATGGTCCTCTCCGACGAGGTGCGCTCGCTGATCCTGCGCAAGGCCTCGGGCACCGAGATCGCGACGGCCGCCATGGCCGAGGGGATGCGGCGGCTGCGAGACGACGGCCTCGCGAAGGTGCGGAGCGGGACGACCTCAGTCCCCGAGGTCCTTCGGGTGCTCGGCACCTAACGCGAACCGATCCGGCCCGAAACTGCGGACCGACGGCCGTCCGAGCGGGCGAACGGGCGAACGGGCCTCAGGCGCTCGACGTCTCGGGGCCGGGCTCCCCCTCGGACTGCCTCTCCATTGCCGGTTCACCCTCCGGCTCGAGCACCAGGGCGACGACCACGATCGCCGCGAGCACGAGTCCGGCCGCGATCCAGAACGCGAGGTGATACCCGCCCGTCAACGCCGACGCGGTCGACTCCCCGCGGTCGAGCAGGGTTCGCGTCTGCGAAGCCGAGAGCGTCGCGAGCAGAGCCAGGCCGATCGCGCCGCCGACCTGCGCGCTCGTGTTGACGAGCCCCGAGGCGAGCCCGGCGTCCCTTTGCGTCGCGCCCGACATCGCGATCGTCATCAGGGCCGGAAAGCAGATGCCGATCCCCGTCCCGAGCAAAAGCATGACGGGCAGCACGTGCTCCACATAGCCGCCGTCGACCGGCGCCCGGGTGAAGAGCGCCAAGCCGAGCGCGACCAGGGTCAGGCCCGGGAAGAGCACGGTGCGGGCGCCGAAGCGCATGATCAGCGGCTCGGAGAAGCGGACCGAGAGCGTCCCCATGACGATCGTCGTCGGCAGGAAGGCGAGACCGATCTGGAGCGCGTCATAGCCGAGGACCCGCTCGAGGTAGAGAGAGCCGAGGAAGAACAGCCCGAACATCCCTGCCACGGTCAGCACCTGGACCAGGTTGGCCCCGGTCACGTTTCGCGACCGGAAGATCCGCAGCGGGATCAACGGATTCGACGCCGTCGCCTCGCGGGCGACGAACAGCCCTCCGAGCGCCAGCGAGCCGGCGCCCAGCGCGAGGGTGCGCCCGGCGCCCCAGCCGTACTCGGCGGCCGGCTTGACGATCGTGTAGACGCCCAGCATCAGCGAGGACGTGATCAGCGCTGCGCCAGGGATGTCGGCCCCCTGGCCGAAGCCGATCCCGCGGTCGGGCTCGAGGATCCGGCGCGCCAGGACGGCGGTCGCGATCCCGATCGGGATGTTGATTAAGAAGATCCAGTGCCAGTTGATCGACTGCGTGAGGATGCCGCCGGCGAGCAGCCCCACCGATCCCCCGGCCGATGCGACGAACGCATACACGC
>JBOGZB010000229.1:0-2549 GCA_050697175.1 Solirubrobacterales bacterium
CTCGACGGCCTGCTCGCGCGCCGTGCCAAGGCGGCCGGAACAGGTCAGCCCGCCCGGACATCGTGACCGGATCGGATATCGAGGCCCGACTTCTCGCTGGTCAAGTTCAAGGAGCTGGTCGGCGGCGGCCAGATGACGATCCCCAACCGGACCGTCCCGATGGCGCTTCGGACCCTCGGCTACTCGAAGTCGGAGGTCGAGCAGATCGAGGCCTACGTGAACGACAAGGCGACGATCATCGGCGCACCCGGCCTGCGTGACGAGCACCTCCCGGTGTTCGACGTCGCGGTCGGCGAGCGCGCGATCTCGCACATGGGCCACATCGAGATGATGGCCGCCGTTCAGCCGTTCATCTCGGGCGCGATCTCGAAGACGGTCAACCTGCCGGAGACGGCGACCGTGGGCGACATCGCCGACGCCTACAAGCAGGGCTGGGCGCTGGGCCTGAAGGCGCTGGCCATCTACCGGGACGGCTCGAAGACCGCCCAGGCGCTTCGCACCGACGCCGGCGACAAGGAGTCGGTGCCCGACGAGGCCCAGGCGGCCGACGAGGCCCCGCCGCGCCCCGAGCGCCGGCGGATGCCGCGCGAGCGTGAGTCGATCACCCACAAGTTCTCGATCGCGGGTCACGAGGGCTACATCACCGCCGGCAAGTACGAGGACGGCTCGGTCGGCGAGATCTTCCTGACCGACATCGGCAAGGAGGGCTCGACCCTTCGCGGGATGATGAACGCGTTCGCGACCGCGATCTCGATCGGGCTCCAGTACGGCGTCCCGCTCGAGGTCTTCGTGCGCAAGTTCAGCTACATGCGCTTCGACCCCGAGGGGATCACCAACAACCCGGAGATCCCGTTCGCCAAGTCGATGCCTGACTACCTGATGCGCTGGCTCGCGAGCCGCTTCATCGACGACTCCGACGTGCTCGAGGACCTCGGCATCCTGACCCCCGAGGTGCGGGCTCGCCGCGATGCCCAGCAGACCCTGCTGCTGGACGGCGGCGAGGCGACCCCGGGCAACGGCAACGGTGGAAATGGCGGCAACGGCGCGAACGGCCACGACGACGGCGACGCCTCGGCCGACTCCCGGCCCGCCACCGCGGCGCTGACCGACACGCCCCCGGTCGTCCCGGCCCGCCTCGCGGGTCGAGACCTGGGCCCCGCGTGCGAGCAGTGCGGCGGCATGATGCAGCGAACCGGCTCCTGCTACACGTGCACGAGCTGCGGCAACAACACGGGTTGCGGCTAGCTAGCTAGCCAGTAGATGGTGGGTTAGTAGCCAGGCGGGTCAGGCGGTCAATCGAGCGCGGCTTCGATTACGGCCTCGAGCTCCCGAGCGACATCGAGCAAAGGCCGAGGCTTGCGCTCGGCGCGAGAGAGGATGATCGCGCCCTCGACGGCCGAGACGACGAGCGCGGCGAGCCGTTCGGCCCGGGCGCGAGGCACCCCGGCGCGGCCAAGGCAGTCCGCGAACGCGCGCTGCCAAAGCTCGAACGCGTGCGCAGCGGAGTCGAGGAGCTCGGGTGCCTCGTCGTGGCTCTCGACCGCCACGGCCACAATCGGGCAGCCCGCGCGACCACCCGAGCGCTCGAAGTCGGCCCGCCAAAGCGCGACGAAGGACCGCAGGGCGCTGATCGGGTCGGCGTCAGCGAGCGAATCGGCGATCGCCTCGCGGGCCAGCCCGCCGACGTAGTCCACCGCCTCGCCGGCGAGCTGGGCCTTGCCGCCCGGGAAATGGTGGTAGATCGAGCCGCGCGGGGCGCCCGTCAACTCGATCACCTCGCGAAAGCCGGTTCCGGTGTAGCCGCGTTGGCGAAGGAGCTGCGCCGCGCCTCGGACCATGCGCTCCTTGGTGCGTTCTCCGGTGCTCGTCATTATGACGCTCATCATAGTATGCTCTCGCGACGAACCTACGACGACCAGGAGGTCCTGGACCATGCCGATGATCGACCTCACCTACCCGAAGGGCGCGATCGCCTCCGATGCACGCGAGGAGCTGCTCGAGGAGCTGGCCACGAAGCTGCTCGCCGCCGAGAAGGCGCCCGACACCGAGTTCTTTCGCTCGATCACCTGGGTGTACGCGAACGAGATCGAGCCCGAGATGCTCGCGGTCGGCGGCCGCCCCGGTGGAGAGCCGCGCTTCCGGGTCCAGGTCACCGTCCCCGACGGGGCGCTCTCGGACCGGCGCAAAGGCATCCTCGTCGACTCGGTCAACCAGGCCGTCCTGCGCGCCGCCGGGCTCGACGAGAGCGAGGGCATCCGCGTCTGGACCGTGATTCGCGACGTCCCGGACGGAAACTGGGGCGCCGCCGGCCAGCAGGTCCGCTACAAGCAGCTCGTCGAGGCGGCCGCGGCTGAGCGCGAGAAGGCAGGCGCGCCGGCCTAGACACAGCGGCGTCTTCGACCGGGTGGGCCTTCCTCCGCCCCCGCGTCCAGCCGGATCAACAACGGCGCGTGACGGTGCCACTAGGGTTCGGTTCGCGCCGTGACCGAGAACCCGCCCCAGAGACCCCTTCCGACGCGCCTGATCGGAACGGGCGCGCGGGGCGCGCG
>JBOGZB010000230.1:0-3481 GCA_050697175.1 Solirubrobacterales bacterium
GCGCCCGACCTCGACCAGCGCTTCGAAGCCCTGCTGGAGCGCGTCGCCAGGCTGCCGATCAGCCAGCTGGTGATGCACAAGCTGCTGGTCAACCAGGCCCTGTACGCCCAGGGCCTCCACTCGACCCAGCTCCTCGGGACGTTCTTCGACGGGATCGCCCGCCACACGCCCGAGGGGCACGAGTTCGCGCGACGCGCCGCGGAGGCGGGGTGGCGCGACGCGGTGCGCGAGCGAGACGAGCCGTTCGGCGACGCAGGACGGTCGACCTTCAAGGGCTGATCGGATCACGGATCCGGGCGCTCGCGTTCGCCGGTGGCCGAATTCGCTCACCTGCCCGACGGCATGCGGCCATCGGCGTGGGGCGGCCTGGGATACTCCCGCCGCCGTGCCTGGAGACCAGCCGAAGATCAGCGCCGACGCGATTCGAGGCCGCATCGAGGGCAGCTTCCCCGCCGACCTCGGGGTCGAGCCGCTCGAGATCGGGGACGAGCGCACGACCGGGCGGATCGTCGTCGACGAGCGCCATCTGCATCCTGGGGGCCTGGTCCACGGCGGGGCGTGGGTGGCGCTCGCCGACTCGGTCGCCGCCTGGCAGACCTTCCGCCACCTACCGCCGGGGCACGACTTCACGACCGCCGAGATGAAGCTGAACGTGTTCTCGGGCGCCGGCCCGGGAGATGAGCTCGTGGCCACGGCCGAGCATCTTCACGCCGGTGGCTCCACGCACGTGGTCGAGGTCCGTGTTCGGCGGGGCGACCGGCTGGTCGCCAACCTCCTCGTCACCCAGATCGTGCTCGCCCCGCGCGACGGCTGACCGGGCGCGGGCCGGGCGCTCAGGGGACCCGGTGGACCTCGAACAGGTTGGTGCCGAGCTCCTGCTCCGGGAGTCCCGCGGTGACCCCGATCAGGTCGCCCGAGCCCGCGACGCCGGTCTGCTTGGCGAGCGCCGCGCAGTCGTCCAGCAGGGTTCGGAGGCTCGTCCACTCGTCCGCCAGGGCGCTCTCGATCCCGAACAGCAGTCGCAGCCGCCGGATCGTCTCGATCCGGGGCGAGACCGCGAGCACCGGGACACGCGGCCGGTGGGCCGACACGAGCCGCGCGGTCCGGCCGCTGCGGGTCGGGACGATCAGCGCCGCGAGCCCGAGCGTGTAGGTCGACCCGACCGCCGCCCGCGCCACCGAGTTCGCGACGTCCGAGGCGTCGGAGGTCACCCTGCTGAACACCCAGTCGCCGTACGGGAGGTCGGGCTCGGTCTCGCGGGCGATCCGGTCCATCACCTCGACCGCGCGGACCGGATACTCGCCGACCGCCGTCTCCTCGGAGAGCATCACAGCGTCGGTCCCCTGGTAGATCGCGCTCGCGACATCGGTCACCTCGGCTCTGGTCGGCCGCGTCGAGGTGGTCATGGAGGCGAGCATCTGGGTTGCCGTTATCGATGGGCGCGAGTGGCTCCCGGCGAGCGCCAGGAGGCGCTTCTGGACGGTGGGAACTCGCTCGATCGGCAACTCGATGCCGAGGTCGCCCCGGGCCACCATGATCCCGCCCACGGCCGCGCGAATGATCGCCTCGGCGTTCTCGGCGGCCTGCGGCTTCTCGATCTTCGCGATCAGGGGAATGTCGGCGCCGGCCACCCGAACCCTCCGCTCGACCGCCTGAAGGTCCTCGGCGCGACGGACGAACGAGACAGCGAGCAGATCGACTCCGTGCTGGACCGAGAAGTCGACCCAGTCGAGGTCGACGCGGCTGGCTGAGGGCAGCGGCACCTCGGTTCCGGGCAGGTTCAGGCCCTGATGGGACGTCACTGCGCCGCCGACCTCGACCGCGCACCGGACCTCGTCCGCGGTCGCTCCCAGAACCCTGAGCCGAACCCTGCCGTCCGCCAGGTAGACGTCATCTCCCTCGCTTACGGCGGCCGGGAGCCCCTCCCACGAGACCGTCAGGTGGTCTGCGGCGCCGACCCCCTCGCCAGTCGTCAGGGTGAGCTCCGTCCCCTCTCGCAAGTCGACGACGCCGCCCTCGACCTCGTCGATCCGGAGCTTCGGGCCCGGCAGGTCGCCGAGCAGGCCGACCTCGCGGCCGGCGGTCTCGGAGGCCTGGCGGGCCATCGCCACGTTCTCGGCGTGCTCGGCCCGGGTGCCGTGCGAGTAGTTGAGTCTGAAGACGTCAGCCCCGGCCCGGATCAGCTCCACCATCCGCTCCGGCGACCGCGTCGCCGGGCCGATCGTGGCGACGATCTTCGTTCGGCGGCGGGTCTGGGGCCCGCGATCGGGGTCGGCGTGCATGACTCAGGCTCCCAGCTCGGCGGGCGCTCGAGCGCCGCCCGCCGCCGAGGGGTCATCCGGCTCGGAGGCCTGATCGCCGCCCGCCGGTTCCGACGGAGCCTCGAGGGCCTGGATGTACGGGAGGCGCCAGGCCGCAGCAGCCAGGACGAGCCCGATGGCCGTCGAGAGCAGTGACAGGAACCATTGCCCGGCGGACAGCAGCTCGAGGTCGAAGAACTCGCGGACGGGCGCGGCGGCGAGCACGAGCGCGTAGAGGGCACCGAGGCCGGCGACCATCGCGAGCATGTAGCTCTGGATCGTGATGTGCTCGCGCCCGGGGCCGCGCTCGAGCAGCAGGATGAAGCAGAGGCCGAGGACGATCAGGGTGGTCGTCGCGGCCGTCCGGCCCTCGGCCAGAGAGCCGGCGAAGATCTGGTCGACCATGAAGAACGACAGCAGCGAGCCGACGGCGATCCCGACGCCCGCCGGGACCGCGAAGGCGGCGAGCGCGCGCAGGAGCCGGCCGCGATAGAGCGGCCCTTCGCTCGGCGCGAGGGCCAACACGAACGACGGGATGCCGATCGTCAGCGCCGCAGCGACCGTGAGCTGGCGAGGGAGGAATGGAAAGGCGCCCCCGAAGATCGCCGTGAACAGGATCAGCACCCCCGCGTACACCGTCTTGGTCGCGTACAGACGTCCGAGGCGATGGATGTTGCGGGCGATTCGCCGTCCCTCGGCGACCGCCCGTGGCAGCATCGAGAACTGATCTCGCATCAAGACGATGTCGGCGATCCCCTTGGTGATCTGGCTGCCCGATCCCATCGCGACCGCGAGCCGGGCCCGCTTCAGCGCCGGGACGTCGTTGACGCCGTCGCCGATCATCGCCGTGAATCGTCCTCTGTCCGCGAGCGCTCCGACCAGCGCCTTCTTCTGCTCGGGCGTGATCCGGCAGAAGATCGTGTTGCGCTCCGCGGCGTTCGCCAGCCCGACCTTCTCCTCGGGGAGGTCGGGGCCCTCGACGACCGCGGCATCTGGGGGCACGCCCACGCCGTGAGCGACCGCGGTCACGGTCTGCCGGGCGTCGCCCGAAATCAGCTTCAGGTCGACCCCCTGGCGGCGCAGGAACTCGATCGTCTCGACCGCGTCGGGGCGGAGCTGCTCCTCGAGTGCCACCAGGGCACGGGGCTCGAGCCGCGGCGGGGGCTGGTGTGCAGGGTCCC
>JBOGZB010000231.1:0-2550 GCA_050697175.1 Solirubrobacterales bacterium
ATGCTGAGAGGTCCGCAGGCCACCCGCCAGGACCCGCGCGGCGATCATCGGGACGTCGCGCTGGGCGGCACGACGAAGCATCGCCACCGACAGGGTGCCGTCGTCGAGGGCGACGTTTTCGCAGACGCGCAACGGCTGGTTGCCGAAGTAGGTGAACGGATCGGAGTTCTGCGCGATTGCGGTCACGCCCTCGACGGCCTGGCCGGCGACCTCGAGCCTCATCCGGACGGGGTCGCGCAGATAGGAGCGATAGAAGCCCGACATCGCCGCCCAGGTGTAGTACCAGCGGCCCCCGCGGGCCTTCATCCTTGGATGCGAGTCGACCCGGCCGGCCGCGGTCGCATCGAGGCCGGCGCCGCAGGCGAACACGAACTGCCTTCCATTGGCGATCCCGAGGTCGATCTTGCGCGGCCGCAGATCGTCGGCGAGGCCGAGCAGGTGCTCGGTGGCGTCGACGACGTCGTTCGGGATCCCGAGGGTCCGGCAGACGACGTTGGTCGAGCCGCCCGGGAGCACCGTCACCGGGACGTCCGTGCCTGAGAGGCCGTTCGCGACCTCGTTCAGGGTCCCGTCGCCGCCGAACGCGACCACGACGTCGTAGCCACCCTCGCGGGCCTCGCGGCCGATCTCGATCGCGTGGAGCTGCGCCTTGGTCGACACCGCCTCGACGTCGTAGCGGCCCTGGAGGGCGTAGACGACGAGGTTCTTGAGGCGGCTGGAGACCGTGGTCGCATACGGGTTGACGATGATCAACATCCGCTTCTTGGACGGGCGCCCGCGCGCGGGAGCGCCGTTCCCCGATGCCTCGGAGTGCGGCGGCGCCTCGATCGTGACCGATCCCGATGTCACTCGCGGACCACCTTCGCGCCCACGTTACTCGACGGCTTGGAAGCGGACCACCTCACCGTCGAACGCCTCACGCACGCGCCCGTCGTCGGCCAGCAGGTCGACGTGTCCCAGGACCTCCGAGAGGGTGAGGAAGGCCTGAGTCACGGCCACGTTTCCCCACAGCTCCTGCGCGATCTCGTACGCGGTCCGGGGCCGCTCGGCGATCAACCCGTGGATCTTCTCGGCGCGGCGGCGGTGGTGGTCGAAGCGATCGTCGATCAGCTTTCGGTGATCGGTGATCGGGTCTCCGTGGCCTGGCAGGAGGATCCGCGCGGGCAGCTCGCGGGTCCGCTTCAACGAGTCGATGTAGTTCATCAACGCGTGGGGGCGCCCCTCGGATCCGTCCAGGGGGCGAGAGATCAGCGGATTCGAGGAGATGTGGCCGATCAGGTGATCGGCGCACAGAAGGATCTCGCGCTCGGCATCCCAGAACACGGTGTCAGACGGGCTGTGGCCCGGACGGTGCTGGACCTCGAGCGTCCGGTCGCGAAAGCGCATCAGCTCGCCGTCCTTGAGCGGCCGGCCCACCTTGGCCTTGGCGCCCCAGGCCCGAAAGCTCCGAGACACCGAGCGCAGCGCGATCACCACGTCGTCGGGAATCCCGTGGCGATGCATCAAGTCCGCCGCGAACGCGTCGTCGAGCTCGATGTCGTCCCCGAAGTTCTCGACGAACGGGACCACGACGTCGATCGCCGCGACTTCGGCGCCCGATCGCGAGGCGATGATCTCCACCAGGCCCAGGTGGTCGATGTGCTGATGGGTGAGGATCACGAGCTCGATGTCCTCGACCGCGCGGTCCAGATCGGCGAGCTGTCGGGTCAGTTCGTCGAGTGACTTGCCGGAGTTCGGGCCGGTGTCGACAAGGGTCAGCGGATCGTCCTCGATCAGGTAGCAGTTGACCCGCCCGACGGCGAACGGGGTCGGGATTTGGAGCGTGTGGATGCCCGCCGCGCGCGCCTCGTCACGGGCCTCGTCCGGCGTCACGTCACGACCTGATCACGCCCAGGACTTCGTCGCGCTTGACCTCCATGTCCTCGCGCGAGATCAGCGACTCGAGGTTCAGCCTCAACAGGGGTTCGGTGTTGGAAGGCCGGACGTTGAAGTGCCAGTCCCGATAGTCGATCGAGACGCCGTCGAGCCAAGAGATCTCTGCGTCGGCGTGAAGCTCGGCCAGCTCGGCCATCTTGGCCTGCTGGTCCGCGACCTCGGAGTTGATCTCGCCGGAGATGAAGTAGCGCCGGCGAAAGGCGCCGATCAGCTCGGACAGGGTGACGTCCTGCGACGAGAGCAGCTCGAGGACCAAGAGGGCCGGAATCGTCCCCGAGTCGGCGCACCAGAAATCGCGGAAGTAGTAGTGGCCGGAGACCTCGCCGCCGAACGCCGCCGAGCGGTCGCGAAGCGCAGCCTTGAAGAACGCGTGGCCGACCCGGTTCACGTATGAGCTGCCGCCGAGCCCGCGGACCGTGTCCGGGACGGCGCGGCTGGCGCGGACGTCGTAGAGGACGGTGGCACCGGGCTCCCCGCCCAGGATCTGGCGGGCGAGCAGCGCGGTCAGGAAGTCGCCGTCGACGAACTCGCCCTCCCCGTCGATGAAGAAGCAGCGGTCGGCATCGCCATCCCAGGCGATCCCGAGGTCGGCCTTCTCCTCGCGGACCTTTCCGA
>JBOGZB010000232.1:0-3145 GCA_050697175.1 Solirubrobacterales bacterium
CCACGTCGACTTCTCCTATGAGGTCTCGCGCAGCCTCGCGGCCTGCGAGGGGGCGCTCCTGGTCGTCGACGCCTCGCAGGGTGTCGAGGCCCAGACGGTTGCCAACACTTACGCGGCGGTCGAGGCCGGGCTCGAGCTGATCCCGGTGCTCAACAAGGTGGACCTGCCGAGCGCCGAGCCCGACAGGGTCGCGACCGAGATCGTCGACCTGGTGGGCGGAGACCCGGCGCAGGTCCTGCGGATCTCCGCAAAGACCGGGGAGGGGGTGCACGAGGTGCTCGAGGCGATCGTGGCGCGGGTCCCGCCGCCCGAGGGCGACCCGCAGGCGCCGCCGCGAGCCTTGATCTTCGACTCCGAGTTCGACCAGTACCGGGGCGTGGTCGCATACGTCCGGCTGATCGACGGCGCGTTTCGCAGCCGTGAGCCGATCGTGGCAATGCAGGCCGGCACCGAGGCCGACATCGATCAGCTCGGCTACTTCCAGCCCGAGATGACCCCTGCGGACGCGATGGCGGCCGGCGAGGTCGGCTACGTGATCACGGGGATCAAGGACGTCGCCCGCCTGCGGGTGGGCGACACGCTCACCGACCGGCACCGCCCGGCGGCCGAGCCGCTGCCCGGCTACCGCGAGGTCAAGCCGATGGTCTTCTGCGGCTTGTTCCCGCTCGACACCGATCGCTACGAGGACCTCCGGGACGCACTCGAGCGGTTGGCGCTCAACGACGCGGCGCTCTCGTATGAGCCCGAGACCTCGCAGGCTCTCGGGTTCGGCTTTCGCTGCGGCTTCCTCGGGCTGCTCCACATGGACATCGTGCGCGAGCGGCTCGAGCGCGAGTACGACCTCGAGCTTCTCGCCACCACTCCCAACGTGCGCTACGAAGTCGAGCTCCACGGTGGCGAGCGGGTCGAGGTGCGCAGCCCGGTCGATCTGCCCGACCCGGGAACGATCGAGCGCATCTTCGAGCCCTACATCCGGGCCACCGTGATCACCCCGTCGGGCTACATCGGCGCCGTGATGGACCTCTGCCAGGGGCGCCGCGGAACCCACGTCGACATGCACTACCTCTCGACGGAGCGGGTCCAGCTCCGCTACGACCTCCCGCTGGCCGAGATCGTGCTCGACTTCTACGACCAGCTCAAGTCGAGGACGGCCGGCTACGCCTCGCTCGACTACGAGCAGATCGGCAATCAGGCATCGGACCTGGTCAAGCTCGACGTCCTGCTTGCCGGCGACCGCGTCGACGCGCTCTCCGTGATCGTCCACACGGATGAGGCGTACCCGGTCGGCAAGGCGCTCGTGGAGCGCCTCCAGAAGACGATCCCCAGGCAGCTCTTCGACGTGCCCGTCCAGGCCGCGACCGGCACGCGGGTGCTCGCGCGCGAGACCGTCAAGGCGCTCCGCAAGGACGTCACGGCGAAGCTCTACGGGGGCGACGTGACCCGCAAGCAGAAGCTGCTCTCCAAGCAGAAGGCGGGCAAGAAGCGGATGAAGCAGGTCGGGAGGGTGGAGGTGCCGCAGGAGGCGTTCCTCTCGGTGCTCGAGATCGATGACTAGCGCCGACGATCTCCAGCGGCGAAACGTCGAGGCCATCAAGGGCGGGGTCGAGGCATTTCGCCGCGGCGACCTCGATGCGGTCCTCGAGCTCCTCGACCCCGAGATCGAGGTGTACATGCCGAGCGACCTCGCCAACGCCGGCACCTATCACGGGCACGACCGATATCGGCAGTGGCTTTCACAATGGCTCGAGGCCTGGGACGACTTCGACCTCGAGCTCGACGACGTCGAGGCGGTCGGGCGCACGCACGTCGTCTCGAGCGCCCATCAGACGGCGCGCGGAAAGGGGAGCGGGATTCCGGTCGAGATGTGGATCTCCTACCTCTGGGACGTCCGCGACGGGCGGGCTGTGGCGCTCCACCTGTACGCGACCCGCGGGCAGGCGGTCGAGGTCGCCGAGCGCCGCGAGCGCGAGGCCTCTGAATAGAATCGCGCCCGATGGGCGTCAAGACCGAGGCGATCGGGAAGCAGTGGCCGGCGGCGAGCTTCGAGGTGGAGGCGGCGCGAATCGACGCCTACGCGAGCGCGGTCGGCGAGACGAGCCCCGTCTACCACGATCCCGACGCCGCCAGGGCGGCGGGTTTTCGCGACCAGGTCGCGCCGCCGATGTTCTGCGTCGTCTACAGCGGGCCGGCGCTGGGTCCGGCGATCGTCGATCCCGAGGTGGGGATCAACCTGGCGACGATGGTGCACGGTGGCCAGGAGTTCGAGTGGGGCGAGCCTGTGTGCGCGGGCGATGAGATCACCACCGTCGGAACCTGCACCGAGATCTACGAGAAGGACGGCAAGGGGTTCTACGTGTTCGAGTCCGTGTCGACCAACCAGGACGGCGCCCAGACGGTGCGCGGGACCTGGACCAACATCGTTCGGGGGGTGTGATCGAGTGGCAACGATCGACGAGTACCGGCAGGGCGACTCGCTTCCGGAGCTTCGCGTCACGCCGGATGCGGGGCTGACCAAGCGCTACGCCGAGGCGTCGGGCGACCCCAACCCGATCCACACCGACCCGGAGTTCGCCAGGTCGGTCGGGCTGCCCGGGGTGATCCTGCACGGCCTGTACTCGATGGCCCAGGTCGCCCGCGCGCACACCGACGCGGCGAACGGCGACCCCCGCGCCCTGCGGCGGCTCTCGGTTCAGTTTCGCGGCATGGGCTTCCCCGAGCAGGAGATCGTCGTCACGGCCACGGTCGCCGACGAGGGCGACGGCCGGCTCACCACCGACACGGTCGCGGCTCAGGGCGACAACCAGATCATCCGCAACGCCCAGGCCGAGCTGACGGCGACGTAGGCGCCACCGCGATCCGGCTCCGACCGGCCGCATGGCTCGCTCCTAGAATTGGGATCGATGCTGTCGGAGCGCCGACATCGGATTCTCAGCCTGGTCGTGGACTCATATCTCGAATCCGGGCGGCCCGTGGGCTCGAAATCGCTCGCGGGGCGCGATGACGTCCCTTGGAGCGCCTCGACCGTGCGTGCGGAGCTCGCGGAGCTCGAGAGCGACGGCTTTCTGACCCATCCGCACACCTCGGCCGGTCGGACCCCGACCGACTCGGGCTATCGCTTCTACGCGGACACCCTGCTCGCTTCGGG